>NZ_JBFAOU010000102.1:0-27444 GCF_040675365.1 Catellatospora sp. NPDC049609
CCTATAGGATCCTGGCGCACAGTAACCGGTTACAGTCCGCGAGGAGCACCGTGTCCGCCATCCCCACCCCGGGTCAGCTCGCCTGGCAGGAGGCCGGTTTCGGCTTGTTCCTGCACTTCGGCCTCAACACCTTCCATGGCCGCGAGTGGAGCGACGGCACCCTCGACCCGGCGACGTTCGACCCGGCCGACCTCGACGCGGCGCAGTGGGTCGACGTCGCGCAGCGCGCGGGCGCACGATACGTCGTGCTCACGGCCAAGCACCACGACGGCTTCTGCCTGTGGCCGACCCGGACCACGGACTACTCGGTGGCCGCCGCCCCGTGGCGCGGCGGGCGCGGCGACGTCGTCGGCGAGCTGGCCGCGGCCTGCCGGGCCGCGGGCATGCCACTCGGGCTCTACCTGTCCCCCTGGGACCGCAACGCCGCCTGCTATCCCGATCCCGCGGCGTACGACGCCTTCTACCTCGCCCAGCTCACCGAGCTCTGCACGGAGTACGGGCCGCTGTTCGAGCTCTGGTTCGACGGCGCGGGCTCGGAGGGGCGCGCCTACGACTGGGACGCGATCATGGAGGTGGTCGGCAGGCACCAGCCGGACGCGATGGTGTTCAACATGGGCCGGCCCACCATCCGCTGGGTCGGCAACGAGGACGGCCTGGCCGCGGACCCGTGCCGGTACACCGTCGACCGGCTGGGCAGGTCCATGTTCACCGCCGACCACGACACCCTCGACGGCGCGCGTTATCTGCCGCCGGAGTGCGACGTGCCGATCCGCGCGCACTGGTTCTGGCAACCCGACGACCTCGGCACGCTCAAGAGCGCCGAGCACCTGCTGGCGATCTGGTACCGGTCGGTCGGCCTCGGCGCGGGCCTGCTGCTCAACGTGCCGCCGGACCGCAGCGGCCGCCTCGACGAGACCGACGTCGCCCGCCTGCTGGAGGTCACCGACGAGCTGCGCCGCCGCTTCGCCGCGCCACTGCCCGCCCGGCTGACCCACGAACCGGGCCGGGCGATCGCCGACTTCGCTGAGGAGGTCGCGTTCGACCACGTCGAGCTGCGCGAGGACCTCACCTCGGGCCAGCGCGTGGGCGGCCACCAGCTCCACTGCGGCGACGCCGTGGTGGCCTGCGGCCACACCGTGGGCGTACGCCGCTGGCACGCCTTCCCCACCGTGCGCACCCGCCGCCTGACCGTCACCCTCGACGACCCGGCCGCCCGGCTGACCGCTGTCACGGCCTTCCGCACCGGCCACGAGGCCCTGCCCCGCCTGGCGGAGCAGGGCCTCATCGACGTGTCGAAAATGGACTGAGCCGGCAAGCCACCGATCCGCCCTCCCACCGCGTCACTCCAGAGGACAGGGGGCATCGGGGGGCTCGGGAAGGGCGCCTTCACGGGCTCAGGACGGCAGTGGGCGCGACAGCCCAGCTCGCCGGCCGCAGGTGAAGGTGCCCTTCCCGACGCAGCGACGGGCGAAGGAGCGATATGGCAGCGGCGCGGCGCTCACCCGGCATGGCCCCGCCGGGGCGGCGGCCGGAGCTGGACGCGATACGCACGCTGGTCGTGGTCGGGCTGATCTTCTTCCACTCCGCGCTGGTCTTCGACGAGCGCGACGACTACTACGTCAAGAACGCCGACACCACCGCGGTCACCACGGTCATCGCCGGGCTGTGCGTGGTCTGGGCGATGCCGCTGCTGTTCCTGATCGCCGGGTACGGCGCCCGTCACTCGCTGCGCCGGCGCGGGCCGGGCGGGTTCGCCGCCGAGCGGCTGCGGCGGCTGGGCGTGCCGCTGCTGTTCGCGATCGTCGCGCTGCTGCCGATCCCGCAGTGGCTGCGGCTGCACGCCGCCGGCCCCGGCTACCACGAGCCGTACTGGCGGTTCCTGCCGCGCTTCTTCGACGTGCGCCTCCAGCCCGGGGAGTTCCCGTTCGTGCTGGGCGGCGAGCACTTCGAGACCGGCCACCTGTGGTTCGTGGTGCTGCTGCTGGCCTGGGCGCTGCTGCTGTCGGCCGCGCTGCGGCTGCTGCCGGACGGCCCGGTGCGCCGCGCCCGTGACCTGGCCGCCGCGGCCGTCGCACGCCGCGGCGTGATCCTGCTGCCCGCGCTGCCGCTGGCGCTGATCTGCGCCCTGGACGGCATGGAGGAGGGCCTGGCCGGCTGGAGCCGCTGGGCATACCTGCTGTTCTTCCTGTACGGCGTGCTGCTCGCGAGCGACGAGCGCTTCCGCGCGGCGATGCGCCGTGACGCGGCGCCGGCCGCAGTGGCGGGCACCGCGCTGCTGGCCGTCGGCATGCCGCTGTTCCTGTCCATCGAGGGCGGCGACCCGTTCACCGATCTGACCGGCGCCGCCGTGACGGCACGGGCCCTCTACGGCGTCACCGGCTGGTGCTGGGTGGTCGCCATCCTCGGCCTGCTGGACCGCCGCCGCACCGGCACAGGCGCGGACCCGGTCGCCGAGCCCGCCGCCGCTGCTTCCAGCACGCCGGCCGAGCGGGCGCGGCCCGGCCTCGGCCCGCGGGTCTACGGCTACCTCGCCGTCGGGGCACTGCCGATCTACATCCTGCACCAGCCGATCGTGGTGGCCGTCGCCTACGCGGTGGTCACCTGGCACGCGCCGATCCCGGTCAAGTACGCGGCACTGGTCGCCATCGCCCTGCTGCTCACCGTCACCGCGTACGAGCTGCTGGTGCGGCGCACCAGGATCAGCCGGCTCCTGTTCGGGCTCCGTCCATAAACGACTGAAAGCACTGGCAACCGCGAGATAGGGTGCACCACATGTCATCAGCGATCAAGGTCGAGGAGCTGCGCAAGTCGTACGGCGAGCTGCGCGCCGTCGACGGCATCTCCTTCGACGTCCAGGCCGGGGAGTTCTTCGGCATCCTCGGCCCGAACGGCGCGGGTAAGACCACCACGCTGGAGATGATGGAAGGGCTGCGCCAGCCCGACTCCGGCACGGTGACCCTGTTCGGCGAGAGCCCCTGGCCGCGCAACCCGCGCCTGCTCCCCCGGATCGGCGTGCAGCTGCAGGCCAGCGCGTTCTTCGAGCGGCTGACCGCGCGCGAGCAGATCCGCACCTTCGCCTCGCTGTACGGCGTGTCCGCCCGCAAGGCCGACGAGTGGCTCGGCGTGGTGGGTCTCGAGGACATGGCCGACAAGCGCAACGAGGACCTGTCCGGCGGCCAGCAGCAGCGGCTGTCCATCGCCTGCGCGCTGGCCCACGGCCCGGACCTGGTGTTCCTCGACGAGCCGACCTCGGGCCTGGACCCGCAGGCCCGGCGCAACCTGTGGGACGTGCTGCGCGACATCAACGGCCAGGGCCGCACGGTCGTGCTGACCACGCACTACCTGGACGAGGCCGAGTCGCTGTGCGACCGGGTCGCCATCATGGACCACGGCCGCATCCTGGAGTCCGGGCCGCCCGCGACGCTGGTGCGCGACCTGGACGCGCCGACCCGCATCGCGATCGAGAGCGGCGTGCTCACCGCCGACGCCGCCCGCGCGCTGGCCGACGGCGTCGAGGTGTCCGACGACGGGGTGTCGCTGACCCTGGCGACGCGTACGCCCGCGCCGGTCCTGTCGGCGCTGGCGGAGCGGGACGCGCTGCGCGGCCTGTCCGTGCGCGGCGCCACCCTGGAGGACGTCTTCCTGCACCTCACCGGACGGGAGTACCGCGCGTGACCGGCTTCGTCAGCCTCTCTGCGGCGATGGCCCGCGGGTTCTTCCGCGACCGCACCGCCATGTTCTTCACCATCCTGTTCCCGCTGATGTTCCTGGTGCTGTTCGGCGGCCTGTTCAAGGACAGCGGCGCGTCGAAGACCGACGTGCTGCAGATCGGCTCGGTCCCGGTGCTGGAGCAGCTGCCCGCCGAGGCCGCCGCCGGGCTGGGCCAGGTGCTCGCCGTCGAGCGCACCGCCGACCGCGCGGACGCGCTGGAGCAGGTGCGCAAGGGCGACAAGGCGGCCGCGCTGGAGCAGGTCGGCGGCGAGCTGATCGTGCACTACTCGGCGGCGGACCAGGTCAAGGCGGCCACCGTGCAGGGCATCCTGGAGTCGCTGGTCCAGGAGGCGAACCTGGCCGCCGCCGGCGTCACCACCCCCGCGCTCAAGCTCAGCGCGAAGCCGGTCGAGGACGAGTCGCTCAAGGCGATCCAGTACATGACGCCGGGCCTGCTGGGCTGGGCGATCGCGACCGGCGCCACGTTCGGCGCGGCGCTGACGCTGGTCACCTGGCGGCAGAAGAAGATCCTGCGCCGGCTGCGGCTGTCCCCGGTGCCGGTCACCTCGATCATCAGCGCCCGGGTCCTGGTGAGCATCGCCATCGCGCTGGTGCAGTCGGCCATCTTCATCGGGGTGGCGCTGCTGCCCTACTTCGGGTTGCAGCTGGCCGACCAGTGGTGGGGCTTCATCCCCATCATGATCGCGGGCACGCTGGCGTTCCTGTCGATCGGCCTGCTGGCCGGGGCCGTGGCCAAGACCGCCGAGGCGGCCAGCGCCATCGCCAACCTGATCACGCTGCCGATGGCGTTCCTGTCCGGCGCGTTCTTCCCGCTCGAAGGCGCCCCGGAGTGGCTGCGCACCGTCTCGGAGTTCCTGCCGCTCAAGCACCTGGTGTCGTCGATGCAGGACGTGATGGTGCGCGGCGAGGCCTTCGCCGTCACCCTGCCCGACATCGGCATCCTGCTCGGCTTCACCGTCGTGCTGTCCGCCGTCGCCGCCGCCCTCTTCCGCTGGGACGACGCTTAGCCAGAAGGAGGGGCACCTTCTTAACCTCATAGGTAGTAGAAGGTGCCCCTCCTAACTCCCGATGACCCGGGCGCGCTCGAAGACGCACAGCGCGTGCCGGTGTACGCCCTCGGCCGGGTCGAAGTCGAACGCCCGCCGGAACCCGGCCTTCTCGCACGCCCGCACCGACGCCGTGTTCGACGTCGCCGGGTCCGCGACGACGAACCGGTTGCCCGGATACCGCACCGGCACCACGTCGCGGACGTACTCCCAGATCAGGCGCGTGCCGAACCCCTGCCCGACCAGCGACGGCTCCCCCACCGCGTAGTCGATCGACACGCAGTCGGCGCCGTCGCGGGTCACCCAGCGGGCCGTTTCGAGGTAGTCCTCCTGCGCCGCCAGCGGCGTCGACTGGACGAACCCCACGGGGTTGCCGCCGAGCAGCACCACGTCCACCGAGGTCGGCGAGGCGCCGTCGATACGCGGGCCGTACTTCTCCTCGGCCGCCGCCACGTCCTCGGGAATCCTGGCCCACCAGCGGCGGACGTGCTCGGTCCGCAGCCAGGCGACCAGGTCCGGCAGGTCCGCGCGGGACAGCGACCGGAACGCCAACGGCCCGAGCCCGACCGCCTGCGCGCGGCGGTAGCGCCCGGCCACGTGCGGCGGCCGGACCAGCTCGTCCACCTCAGACGGCGGCACCCAGGCGAACCGGTCGTGCTCGTCGTTCAGAGTCACCGCGGCGTCCGCGCCGACCTCGGCGGCGAACAGCGCCCAGCTGCCGGACAGGTCCACCGGCACCGGCGCGACCCCGGTCAGGCCGGTCTCCTCGCGCAGCTCCCGCAGCGCGGTGGCCAGGATCGGCTCACCGGGCTCCCGCCCGCCCGCGGGCGCGGTCCACGCCCACGGCCCGGCGTCGTCGGGCTCGTAGCGCCGCCGGTGCATCAGCAGCACGGCACCGTCGTCGCGGCGCACCACCACGGTCGCGCCCAGCGGCCACTCCCCCGTGTCCCCGATCCGGGACGCCTGCGGCCGCGCCATCTCAGGCCGCCCCGTTCAGGTACGCCAGCACGGCCAGCACCCGCCGGTTGTCGTCATCGGACGGCGCCAGGTCGAGCTTGCCGAAGATGCTCGCGGTGTGCTTGCCGACCGCGCTCTCCGACAGGAACAGCTTCTGCCCGATCGCCGCGTTCGACCGGCCCTCGGCCATCAGCTCCAGCACCGCCCGCTCGCGCGGGGTGAGCCGGGCCAGCGGCACGTTGCGGGACGGCTGCTGCAGCAGCTTCGCGATCACCTCGGGATCCATCGCGGTGCCGCCCGCGGCCACCCGCCGCACCGCGTCGAGGAACTGGTCGGCGTTGAACACCCGGTCCTTGAGCAGGTAGCCGATGCCGCCGGTGCCGTCGGCCAGCAGCTCGCGGGCGTAGAGCTGCTCGACGTGCTGCGACAGCACCAGCACGGGCAGGCCGGGCACCTGCCGCCGCGCCGCCAGCGCCGCCTGCAGGCCCTCGTCGGTGTTGGTCGGCGGCAGCCGTACGTCCACCACGGCCACGTCCGGGCGGTGTGCCAGCAGCGCGGCCAGCAGGTCCGGGCCGGTCTCCACGGCGGCGGCGACGGTGCACCCGTGCGCCTCCAGCAGGCGGACCAGCCCCTCCCTCAGCAGGTAGAGGTCCTCGGCGAGGACAACGCGCACGGTATCTCCATCGTCAGCACGGTCGGGCCGCCCGGCGGACTGTGCAGGGCGAGCGTTCCGTCGAATGTAGCGAGCCGCCGGCGCAGCCCGGACAGGCCGCTGCCCCGCGCGGGGTCGGCACCGCCACGGCCGTCGTCGGTGACGGTGACCCGCAGCAGGCCGCCCGCATGCCGGATGTCGACGCCCACCCGGCCGGCCCCCGCGTGGCGGGCGGCGTTGGCCAGCGCCTCGGCGACGGCGAAGTACGCCGCGGTGGCGATCGGGGCGGGCGGCTGCCCGTCCAGGTCGGCGTGCACCTGCACGGGCAGCGCGGCGTCGAGGGCGAGCGCGCGTACGGCGTCGACCAGGCCGCGCTCGGCCAGCACCGGCGGGTGGATGCCGCGCACCAGGTCGCGCAGGTCGGACAGGGCGGCGGCGGAGGTCTCCCGGGCCTGTGCCAGCAGCGCCCGCGCGGCGTCGGGGTCGCGGTCCAGCAGCTGCTCGACCGCGCCGAGGCTCAGTCCGACCGCGACCAGCCGGGCCTGCGCCCCGTCGTGCAGGTCGCGCTCGATGCGGCGCAGCTCGGCACTCTGCGCGTCGACGGCGTCGGCGCGGGTCTGCGCCAGGTGCACGACCCGCTGGGCCAGCCGCGCCGAGCGGGTGGGCGCCAGCAGCAGCCACGCCCACGCGGTGATCGCGCCCAGCACGGGACGGGCCAGCAGCACCGCGAGCAGCCCGGCGGCCAGCCCGATCGGCACGGACAGCCAGCCCGGCACGGCGGCCGCGGCGGGGATGCCCAGGGTCAGCAGCTGCCACATGTACCAGGGGCTGACCCAGATGCCGGTGATCAGGCCCAGCGGCACCGCCCACAGCGGCCAGAACAGCGCCTGCCAGAACAGGCCGAAGTAGCCCGCGCCGAGCAGCACGGCGGGCACGACGGCGGGCAGCGCGCCGAGCGGGGCGGTGGCCATCCAGAGCAGGTCGCGCCAGGTCGCCGGGTCGCCCAGGATCCACGGGAAGAACCCGGCCCGGTGGGCGCCGTCGTGGGTGGCGTACAGGGTGCGCCCGACCCGGTAGCGCCCGTCCGGGCCCGGCCCCGTCACCGGCTCACGCGCCCGGTACGGGTCGGGCAGCTCGATGCCGCCCCAGCTCGCGCACAGGCGCCGGTAGTGGTTGACCATCGGGCGGATCGCGTACGCCAGCCAGGCGATGCCGAACCCGCCGCTGACCATCGTCAGCAGCAGGGTCACCAGGAACACCGTGAACCCGGTCAGCGACAGCCCGAGCAGCAGCACGGCCTTCCACGTGTCGTGCCCGCCGCGGCTGAGCCAGGCCCCGAAGCCGGACGTGTGCCACCAGGACCGGCTCGCATGCCCAAGCCAGTGCCGGACCCACCGGCCGTGCACCCGCAGCAGCGCGGGCCCGGCCAGCAGACCGGCGACCGCCGCCGCGACACCGACCGCGACGGCCTGCCAGGCGGGCCCGCCCGGCAGCAGCCCCCACCAGGTCAGCGCCGCCTCCGGCAGGCCCGTCGCCGTGGCGGCGGCCCGGCCGGCCGCGCCGGCGCCGGCGACCGCGAGCACACCCGCCACCAGCAGCGCCGGGCCGGCCAGCGCGAGCAGGGCGCCCAGCGGGCCGAGCAGCAGCAGCCACATCCAGTCGCGGCCGGTCGCGGGGTCCTCGGTCAGCCACTCCATGCGCAGGAAGAACTGCGGGTAGCCCGGCGACTTGTACAGCTGTCCCTGGTGCTCGTACCAGCCGTCCTCGCGCTGCACCGGCACCGGCGGGGTCCCGGTGCGGTAGGGCGGCTCGACGACCGTCCGGCCCCAGTCGCCGGCCAGCCGCCGCGATACCCCCGTCATCCACCGCACCGTGACCAGCACTGCCGGGTAGGTCACCACCAGCGCGATCGAGATCATCAGCGGCAGCGAGGCGGCGAGCCCGACCGCCGCGAGCAGCGCGAGGAAGAGGCCGCGGAGCGGGGCGAGGGCGTACGACCGGATCATGCCCGCCATCGTCGCCGATCGGCGGGGCTGCGCGCACTG
This sequence comes from Catellatospora sp. NPDC049609, assembly GCF_040675365.1. NCBI lineage: Bacteria > Bacillati > Actinomycetota > Actinomycetes > Micromonosporales > Micromonosporaceae > Catellatospora > Catellatospora sp. NPDC049609. The sequence continues at coordinate 8,433 of NZ_JBFAOU010000102.1, forward strand.
CCGGAAGGCGCCCGGAAAGGGTGGGGATAACTACACCCCCGGTCGGCATGCAGCGTCATACCGGGCCGTGCGCGGTGGCCCTAACTTTCTCGGCATGGCAGTCATCGAAGTCAACGGACTCACCAAGCGGTACGGCGACCGTACCGTCGTGAACGGCCTCTCCTTCACCGTCGCCGAGGGCGAGATCTTCGGCATCCTCGGCGAGAACGGGGCCGGCAAGACCACCACCGTGGAGTGCATCGCGGGGCTGCGCACCCCCGACTCGGGGAGCATCACCGTGCTCGGCCTGGACGCCCGGCGCGACCACGAGAAGCTGCGCGGCCTGGTCGGCGTGCAGCTGCAGGAGAGCCAGCTGCAGGACCGGCTGCGCGTCGGCGAGGCGATGCAGCTGTACGCCTCCTTCTACCCCCACCCCGCCGACTGGCGCGAGCTGCTGGCCTCGGTCGGGCTCACCGAGCACGTGGACAAGCCGTACGCGAAGCTGTCCGGCGGGCAGAAGCAGCGGCTGTCGATCGCGCTGGCCCTGGTCGGCAACCCGCGGGTGGCGATCCTCGACGAGCTCACCACGGGGCTGGACCCGCGTGCCCGGCGCGAGATCTGGAAGCTGATCCGCGCGATCCGCGACCGGGGCGTGACCGTGCTGCTGGTCACCCACTTCATGGACGAGGCCGAGCGGCTGTGCGACCGGCTGGCCGTGCTCGTCGACGGCCGGCTCGCCGCGCTCGACACCCCGGCGGGGCTGGTCGCCGGCGTCGGCGACGTCGACGGCTACCGCGCCAACCTCGAGGACGCGTTCCTCGCCCTCACCGCCGCCTCCCCCCTCGACAGCCGCGCAGGAGCCTGACATGTCCGCCCTCTCCCGAATGACCGGTTCCGAGGCACGCCTGTTCCTGCGCGAGCCGGTGGGCGCGTTCTTCGCGCTGGCCTTTCCCGCCATCCTGATCCTGGTGCTCGGCAACGCCATCCCGGCGTTCAGCGAACCCTCGGCCGACCTCGACGGCGAGCTGCCGATCAACCTCTACCTGCCGGTGGTGCTGGCCCTGGCGATCGGCACGGTCACCATGACCAGCCTGCTCGGCGTGCTCGCGACGTACCGTGAGCGCGGCGTGCTGCGCCGCCTGGCGACCACCCCCGTGAAGCCGTCCGCGCTGATCACCGCCCAGCTCGGCGTGAACGTGGCCGCGCTGCTCATCGGCTCGGCGCTGATGATGCTCACCGCCGTGCTCGCCTTCGGCAGCCGCGGCCCCGAGAACTGGCCCGCGCTGCTGGTCGCGTACCTGCTGGGCGCCGCCGCGATGACCGGGGTCGCCCTGCTGATCGCCGCGCTCGCCCCGAACAGCCGCGCCTCGGCCGGCATCGGCACGCTGGTCTACTTCCCGATGCTGTTCTTCGCCGGGGTGTGGACGCCCGGCCCGATGATGCCCGAGGGCGCCCGCCAGGTCGCCGACTTCACCCCGCTGGGCGCCGCGTCCCAGGCGATGCAGGCCGCCTGGTCCGGCGACTGGCCGCAGCCCCTGCACCTCGCCGTCACCGCCGCGTACGCCGCCGTCACCTGCGCCCTCGCCGTCCGCCTCTTCCGCTGGCAGTAACCCTCGGAGAAAAGGAAGGGCACCTTCTTAACGCCATGCGTAGAAGAAGGTGCCCTTCTTAACGTCCGTGCGGACTCTGCCAGGGGCCGGCCAGGCCCACCGCACGCCGCGCACACGACCGGGGCAGGGCGCCGCAGCGGCCCTGCCCCGGTCATGGGTACATCACATCGGCGGGGGCGGAACGGGGTCGCTCTCCTCGACGACGCGGCGGTCGACGGGCGTGTTGGTCACCACGGTGCGGCGCCGACCGCTCCAGATGACGGTGGTCAGGATCAGGCCCGCGGCGCCGACGGCCATCAGGATCCAGCCGACCACGTCCAGGTCGAGACCGCTGATGCTCACGTCGAGCGCGAAGGTGAGGATCGCCCCGACGGCGATCAGGAACAGGCTCGCGCCGATACCCATGTCAGTCTCCTTCCGGCGAGTGCTCGCCTCGGAGCGGCTATACCCGCCCGCGCGCCCGGCGAACCTCGCCGTCCCCGGCGGGGCGGTGATGCTCCAGCGCCGCGTGCGGATCCGCGGGCTGACCGGCCGGATCGGCGTGTACGAGCGCCGCCGTCAGCTTCGGCACCGCGTGCAGCATCCGGTGCTCGGCGTCGACCGCGATCGCGTGCGCCCGCACCACGCTCAGCTCGCCGTCCACCTCGACCGCGCACTCCGCGCGCAGCCGGTGCCCGATCCAGCGCAGCCGGACCTCGCCCACGCCGACCACGCCCGGGGTGTCCCGCAGCGTCCGCTCCACCGTGTCGACCAGCTCCGGATCGACCGCGTCCATCAGCCGCCGGTACACCTCGCGCGCCGCGTCCTTGAGCACCAGCAGGATCGCCACGGTGATCAGCAGGCCCACCGCCGGATCCGCCCACCACCAGCCCAGGGCGGCGCCGCCCGCGCCGAGCAGCACCGCCAGCGAGGTGAATCCGTCGGTCCGCGCATGCAGACCGTCCGCGACGAGTGCCGCCGAGCCGATGCGCCGCCCGACCACGATCCGGTAGCGGGCCACCAGCTCGTTGCCCGCGAACCCGATCAGCGCCGCCGCGGCGACGTACGGCAGGTGCCGTACCTCCTGCGGGTCGAGCAGCCGCCGGACGGCCTCGTACCCGGCGAACGCGGCCGAGGCGGCGATGGTCAGCACGATGAAGATGCCCGCCAGGTCCTCGGCCCGGCCGAAGCCGTACGTGTACGACCTGGTCGGGCTGCGCCGCCCGAGCAGGAACGCGACGCCCAGCGGCACGGCGGTCAGCGCGTCGGCGACGTTGTGCAGGGTGTCGCCGAGCAGCGCGACGGAGTGCGAGAAGTACACGACGACGGCCTGCGCCACGGCCGTGATCCCGAGCACGACCAGCGAGATCCACAGCGCGCGCAGGCCCTCGCGCGACGACTCCATCGCCGAGTCGACCTTGTCGGCCGCGTCGTGCGAGTGCGGGCTGAACAGGTGCCCGATCTGATGCCTGAGCCGCGCGAACCCACCGCCGTGCCCGTGCCCGTGCTCGTGCTCGCGCTCGCGCTCGTCATGACCGTGCTCGTCATGACTGTGCCCGTGCTCGTCGTGGTCATGTCCGTGCCCGTCGTGGTCATGCCCGTGCTCGTGGCCGTGGCCGTGGCTGTGGTCGTGGCCGTGGTCGTGGTCTTCGGGGTGGGCGTGGTCGTCGTGAGCGTGGTCACCGTCGTGACGGTGGTCGCCGTCAGGCTCGCGGCGGGCGTGATCGTGGCGACCGCCGCCGGTGTCACCGCCGCCGTGCCGCCCGTCGCGTCGAACACTCATGCCGCGCCTCCCGAATATGGAGCACTTCCACAGTCACCACACCTGCGTGGTGAGTACAGCAAAGATGTCGTGGACCGCGCCGCGACTCACCGGCCCGCCGTGATGCGGTCGGCGAGCCGCACCGCGGCGTCCATCACCTCGGCGCCCTCGAACAGCACCGCGTCGTTGTGGTCCGCCCCGTCCACCGCGGTGACCTCGACCGGCCCGGCGGCCGCCGCGGCGACGGCGCGGCTCTGGTCGGCGGGCACCACCGAGTCGTCGGTGCCGTAGACGACGGCCGTCGGCACGTCCACCCGCGTGATCTGCTCGGCGAGCGGGAACCGATCGCGCAGCATCGTCCGCACCGGCAGGAACGGGTAGTGGGTCGCGGCCGTCGCCGCCAGGTCCGTGAACGGCGAGCGCAGCAGCAGCCCCGCCGGCGGGTGCTCGACGGCAAGGCCGGTGACCACGGCGCACCCCAGGCTCTCTCCGAAGTAGATCAGCCGGTCCGGCCGCACCCCCGCCTCGTCCACCAGATGGCGGTACGCAGCGCGCACGTCCAGCGCCAGCCCGGCCTCGGACGGGCTGCCCGGATTGCCGCCGTACCCCCGGTAGTCGAACAGCAGCACGGCGAAGCCGCGTTCGGCCAGCTCACGGGCGACGACGGCCCGCCCGGCGCGGTTGCCGCCATTGCCGTTGGCCACGAGCACCGCCATGCCGCGGTCGGGGCCGGTGGGCGGCACCAGCCAGGCGCCCAGGTCGAGCCCGTCGGTGGTGTGCAGGGTGACGTCACGGGCGCCCGGCAGCGCAGCGCCCGCCGGTCCGGCGGGCGACGTGTCGGGCAGGTAGATGAGCCGCCGCTGCAGCAGCCACAGCGCGGTCAACAGCAGCACGACCACCAGCAGCACGATCAGCGCGGGACGGATCACCGAGGATGCCTTCAGCACCGCTTCATTCTCCGCCCCGGCACACCCCGCGGCCCAGTCCTGCCCAGCCTCCCGGCCGGACCGAAGGCCAGGCGACCTGGAATGTGATCGCGAGATCGTGTCGCAACCTTCACTCTCACCACACTTTCTGACACAGACTCGCGATCTTGCCCGCGCACGTCGGTGGCGGTCAGCGGTCGGCGGCCAGGCGGAGGCCGAGAGCCACGAGGACGGTGCCGGCGAGGGCGTCGATGGCGCGGCGGACCCGGGCGGCAGTGCGACCGCTGCCGGTCCACCAGCGGCGGGCCAGGTCGACGCCGCCGATGAGCAGGGCGAACCAGATCATCGCCTCGGCGTCGTGGACGAGCGCGAGCAGCACGCCCATGGGCAGCGCGGGCACGCCGTCGGGCAGGAACTGCGGCAGCAGCGCCACATAGAACAGGCCGACCTTCGGATTGAGCAGGTTGGTGAGGAAGCCCCGTCCGAACGACCGCCACGCCGATCGTCCGGCGCGGGGCGACCCGTTCGCGATCGGAGTTCCCGGGTCGGCCTGCGCTTCCGCTGCGGTCGCGCCTTCCGGCGGGGCCGCTGCCTTCCGGGAGCGCCAGGCGTCGCGGATCATCAACGCTCCGATGACGACCAGGTAGGCGGCGCCCGCCACGCGCATCACGGCGTACGCGGTCGAGCTGGCCAGCAGCAGCGCGGACACTCCGGCGGCCGCGGCGGCGCCCCAGATCAGCGCGCCGGTGCAGATGCCCGCCGCGGTGGCGTACGCGTGCCGGCGCCCCTGTGCCACGGCGACCCGCAGCACGAGCGCGGTGTCCGCGCCCGGGACGATGGTGAGCAGCCCGGCGACGAGCGCGAACGAGGCCAGCGCGGAGGCGACGGTCATGGCCCGCAGTCTGTCACACCGGATCGGGCCGCCGGTCGGCTCGCGGCAGCGGGTAGTCGGGCAGCCGCAGGGCCGTGGTGCGGTCGTCGGCGGTGCGCAGCATGAGGTTCAGGAAGTACGGCCGGTTGAGCAGGCTGTTGCGCAGGCGCGCGGCCCAGGCCCGGCGTGGGGCGAGGAACCGGCCGGTGTTCTGCCCGCCCTGCTGCCCGCCCCGGGCGTAGCCGCGCAGCAGCCGCTCGTAGCGTCCGAACGCGACGGTGTGGTCGCCACCGGCGGCGGCCAGCTCCCCGGCGAGCACGTACGCCCCGACGATCGCGGTGCCCGCGCCCATGCCGCCGATGGTGGCGCCGCACGCGGCATCGCCGAGCAGCGCGATCCGGCCCCGGGACCAGGGCGTGACGTCGATGCGGCAGATCGCGTCGAAGTACAGGTCGGTCGCGGTGGGCAGCGCGGCCAGCAGGCGCGGGGTGTGCCAGCCCATGCCCCCGAGCGCGGTGGCGATGAGCTCGCGCTGGCGCCCGGTGTCGCGGCGGTCGTAGTCCAGCTCCGGGGAGGCGAACGCGACGAACGCGGACGCCCGCGCCGCGTCGCGGTGGTCGCCGCCGATGCTCGCCATGCGGCCGGGCTCGTTGTAGAGCAGGCTGGTCCGGCCGAGCCCGGGGAATCCGGGCACCTCCCAGGTGGCCACGTAGTAGCCCTGGTGGCTGAGGTGGCGCCCGTGCGGCCCGTACGCCAGCAGCCGCACCGTCGAGCGCACCCCGTCCGCGCCGACCACCAGGTCGTAGGTGGCGCGGTCGCCGCGGGCGAAGTCGACCTCGACGCCGTCGGCCGTCTGCGTCAGCGCGGTCACCGTGTCGCCGAAGCGGTACTCGGCGTACGGCGTGCTGTGCTCGTACAGGATGCGGCCCAGGTCGCCGCGCAGCACCTCGACCTCGCCGCCGGCGAAGTCGGCGGGCAGCTCCATCAGCCGGCGCCCGGCGGCGTCGACGAAGCGCATCGGCGAGCCGCCGGTCTGCGCCCGCCGCAGCTCGTCCAGCACCCCCATGCGCTCCAGCACGGTCAGGTGCGCGCCCCGGAAGTCGACCGCCCCGCCGCCGGTACGCGGCCCGGCCGCGATCTCGACGACGGTCGGCCGGAACCCGGCGCGGCCCAGCCAGTACGCGAGGGCAGGTCCGGCGATGCCGGCTCCCGAGATCAACACAGTGCGCATGACGCCTCCCCCAACTGTGTCCGGCGGACACTGTTTCTAACTGTGTATGCTAGACACAGTTTTCGAGGGAGGACAACCCGGTGTCGTCGGAGTTCCTGTGGGCCGTGCGCGCCCAGCCCACCCGCGGCCCGAAGCCCGCACTGACGCTGGACCAGATCACCGACGCCGCGCTCGCCGTCGCCGACAGCGAGGGCCTGGCCGCCGTATCCATGCAGCGCGTCGCGGCCGACCTCGGCTTCACCAAGATGTCGCTCTACCGGTACCTGCCCGGCAAGGCCGAGCTGGTGGCGCTCATGGTCGAGAAGGCGGTCGGCGCACCACCCGACGTGGACACCGGCGACTGGCGCCACGCGTTGCGCGACTGGTCCCACCGGCTGCTGGCGGCATACCTGCGCCACCCATGGGTGCTCGAAGCGACCGTCGGCCCCCGCCCCCTCGGCCCCAACGAGCTGGGCTGGATGGAGTGCGCCCTGTCCGCCCTCACCGGCACCGGCCTGTCCGGCAGCGAGCGCCTCGACACCATCGCGGTGCTGGCCGGTCACGCCCGCATGATCGCCCAGCAGGCCGCCGCCTCCCGCACCTCCGAAACCCAGCTCACCACCGCCGTCGCCACCGTGCTGCGCGAGCACGCCGACCGCTTCCCCGCCCTCGCCGAGACGGCCGCCGCCGCGGCCGTCGACGGCGGCCGGGACCAGGCCTTCACCTTCGGCCTCGACCGCATCCTCGACGGCCTCGCCACCCTCATGACCACGAAAAGGGTGCCGTCGCCGTCCCACGGCGGCGCACCCTCCGCGTAGCGGGCGGGCACCGCTCGGCGCGTCCCGGCGCGCCGAGCGAGGGTCAGCGCACCGGGTCGGTGGTCCACCCGGACTGGTCGACCGGCTCGGCGATCGTGTGGAGGTCGGGCTCGGCCAGCACCTGGGCCCGCCGATAGAGACCGTCCAGACCGGGCACGCCGAGCAGCGTCCGGGTCGCGTCGTCGGCCGCGACCAGCGTCAGGTACGGACCCGGGTTGTCGTACACGGCCAGCGCCTTTCCACCGCCCGGCAGGTCCTGCCGGATCGCGGAGTGACCGTCCAGGGTGGCGTTGGCGTGGTCGCCGGTCCAGCCGAAGCCGGGGATGATCGCGGCCACCGCGACGGTGAGCGTCCCCCCGGCCGCTCCCCTGCCGTCCGGGCAGTAGTCCCCCGCACTGAAGGCGAGCGCCGCCGACCAGCCCACCTTGGACCGCTCGGTGACGGTCGTGGCGACCAGCCGCAGGTCCGGCGCCGGATGCGGCACGAGCAGCGGGAATCGCAACGACTCGGCCCCGAAACGCAGGTCACCCGCCACCTTGGCCAGCGCCGCCAGCTCGGCGGCCGCGTCGTCCCCGCCGTCGGTGAGATCCTCGCCGGCGATCTCCGCCCACGCGCCGGGAGCGTACTCCCAGCGCAGCCGGCCGTCCGCCCACTGCGCGGGGCGGCCGCCGACGGCCGGCACGACCTGCGGGGCAGAGGAGGAGGCGCCGAAGTGGCGGGGCGCGAGTCCCGCGGCCGCCGAGCAGTCCTCGTGCGGCGCCGCGCCCTGCGGGAAGAACGTCACGACGACCTTGGCGCCGGTGCTCCGCGTCGGCCGCCCGGCCTCCATCGTGTACGCGCCGCGCCCACCGGCCTGGACGATCGTGGTGCGGTGCACCACCCCGTCGGGCAGCCGGCCGAAACGCGCGAACCGCACCAGCGGGTCGAACGAGACCGGAGCCTGGGCCGGCGGCGTCGCGGTGAACGGGACCGCGGCGACGGGCGGATCGGCGGGGGCAAGCGGCCCGGCGGTCGCCGGTCCGGCGGTCGCCGGGCCGGAGGCGGCCGGCTCACCGACCGCGCCGGCGACCCGCACCACACCAAACGCCGCCAGGCCGACGACCAGCAGGGCGGCTGCGGCCAGCCACGGCGCGACCCGGCTGCGCGTCGCGGCGCCCACCGTCCCGCGGCCGACCGCATCGGCGGCGATCGAGGTCGGCGCCACCCCGGCCACGGCGACCGCGTCGGTGCCGCCGGGCTCCGGTCGAGCCGGTGCCGCGGGCGGGGCGGCGCAGGGCGACGGCTGGGCGGATGGCTCGGGGTGCTGGCTCATGACGGGCTCCGGGCTCGGCGGGGAGGTGGCGGACCGAACGGCCGCCAGCTTTTGAGCAATCGCTCAAGAGGCACGATAGCGCTTCTTGAGCGACCGCTCAAGTGCCCGTTCACCAGCGCCGACAACGGATCCAGGCAGGTCGGAATCGGAACTGTTTCACCATGCGGCGGCACGGGTAACGTCGATCACATGCCGTTGCGGATAGAGGACTACGCGGTCATCGGTGACACCCAGACCGCGGCGCTCGTGGGCCGGGACGGCTCGATCGACTGGCTGTGCCTGCCCCGGTTCGACTCGGGCGCCATCTTCTCCGCCCTGCTCGGCACGCCGGAGCACGGCCGCTGGCAGATCGCCCCCGCCACGCCGGTCCGGGCGGTGCGGCGGCGCTACCGCGGGGACACCCTGGTGCTGGAGACCGAGTTCGACACCGACGAGGGCACCGTGCGGCTGATCGACTTCATGCCGCCCCGCGGCGAGGCCGCCGACGTGGTACGCATCGTCGAGGGCGTCAGCGGCCGCGTGCCCATGCGGATGGACCTGCGCCTGCGCTTCGACTACGGCCACGTGGTGCCCTGGGTGCGCCGGCTCGACGCCGACCTGGTCGCCGTCGCCGGGCCGGACGCGGTGTGGCTGCGCACCCCCGTCGCCGTGCACGGGGAGAACCTGGCCACCGTCGCCGACTTCAGCGTCGGCGCGGGCTTCCACGTGCCCTTCGTGCTGACCTGGCGCGAGTCGCACATGCCCACCCCGCACCCGGTCGACCCGATCGTGTCGCTGGAGGGCACCGTCTCGTACTGGCAGGAGTGGATCGCCGGCTGCACCTACGAAGGGCCCTGGCGCGACGCGGTGGTGCGCTCGCTGCTGACCCTCAAGGCGCTGACCTACGGCCCCACCGGCGGCATCGTCGCCGCGGCGACCACCTCGCTGCCCGAGGAGCTGGGCGGCGTACGCAACTGGGACTACCGCTACTGCTGGCTGCGCGACGCCACGATCACCCTGCAGTCGCTGATGTACTGCGGGTTCGTCGAGGAGGCGCGGGCCTGGCGGGCGTGGCTGCTGCGCGCCATCGCGGGCGACCCCTCCAAGCTGCAGATCATGTACGGCGTCGCGGGCGAGCGCCTGCTCACCGAACGGATCGCGGACTGGCTGCCGGGCTACTGCGGCAAGCCGGTGCGCATCGGCAACGCCGCCTCGGAGCAGTTCCAGCTCGACGTGTACGGCGAGGTCATGGACGCGCTGCACCAGGCCCGCAAGGCGGGCATCGAGCACGAGCAGCCCTCCTGGGACCTGCAGCTGGCGCTGATGGACTTCGTGTCGGACAACTGGACCCGGCCCGACGACGGCATCTGGGAGGTGCGCGGCGGCTCGCGGCAGTTCACCCACTCGAAGCTGATGGCCTGGGTGGCGGCCGACCGCTCGGTCAAGGCGGTCGAGCAGTTCGGCCGCACCGGCCCCGCCGACCGGTGGCGCGCGCTGCGCGACGAGATCGCCCGCGACATTCTGGCCAACGGCTTCGACGCGCGCCGCAACACCTTCACGCAGTACTACGGCTCGGCCGAGCTGGACGCGTCCCTGCTGATGATGCCGCTGGTCGGCTTCCTGCCGGCGACCGACCCGCGGGTGCGCGGCACGGTCACCGCGATCGAGCGGGAGCTGATGCAGGACGGGTTCGTGCACCGGTACACCCAGCGCCCGGAGTCCCAGGTGGACGGCCTGCCGCCGGGCGAGGGCGCGTTCCTGGCCTGCACGTTCTGGCTGGCGCAGAACTATGCGCTGATGGGCCGGGTCGGCGAGGCGAGCGAGCTGTTCGAGCGGATGCTCGACCTGCGCAACGACGTGGGCCTGCTGGCCGAGGAGTACGACCCGGACGCCCGGCGCCTGGTCGGCAACTTCCCGCAGGCGTTCAGCCACGTGCCGCTGATCGACACCGCCCGCCACCTGGCCGCCGCCGCGGGGCCGACGGAGAACCGGCCCCGCGAGTGAGTCAGCCGCCGACCGGCCGGAAGTAGTGCTTGCCGCCGTGGAAGGCGACCTTCTTGCCGATCACCGCGCCGTGGTTGTCGGCGGTGCGGAAGTGGATGCCGGCCCAGACCCGCGCGTCGACGATCTCCTTGCGGGCTTCGGACAACCGGCTGAAGCTCCGGGTGGTGCCGGTGACCGCGTTGAACCCCGAGAACGCGACCTCGTCGGTGCCGAAGAAGTCGGTCAGCGCCCAGGTCCAGGCGGAGACGTTGCACGAGTGCCCGGAGGAGTGCTCGTACCACGGCGGGGTGTCCAGCAGCGGGGTCCAGGCCGGGTCCGGCTCGGTGGCCGGGTTGCCGTCGCTCGCGGCCTCGCGGATCGCGGTCACCGGCCGCCAGGACTTCCAGTGCGCCTTGTCGTTGTGGCAGGCGATCACGGCGTCGGCGGTGGCCAGCCCCACCCGCGCGAACAGCCGCGCGGTGTCGGGCGCGGACAGCCCGTGGTCGGTGGCGAGCCCGCGCAGCATCGCCTCCTGCGGCACGGCCGCCCACCACCGCGCCGCGTCGGTCTGGTCGGGCGTACGCGTGCTGCCGGTGCGGGAGCCGACCGCCTTGACCTCGTTGAACTCCTCGGCGTACGCGGCGGAGGTCAGCGGGTTGGGCCCGTCGGACCGCAGCGCGGCCGCGCTCGGGATGGTGAACGGCGTGACGTCGCCCGCCCACGGCGCGGGGTCGATCGCGAACGCGGGCGGCGTCGGGCGCCACTGGCCCGGTGCGGTGCCGATGACGACGTCGACCGGCGCGCCACGGCCGTCGTCCTGCCGGGCCGCGATCATCGCGGCGGCGGCCTGCTCGCCGTCGTTGATGCCGCCCAGCTTGGCCGGGCCGTCGGGCACGGCGGCGAGCGCGGTGTCGTACCTGGCCTGCAGCGCGGCGCTCTGCGCCGGGAACAGGTGGGTCAGCATCCGGAACGCGGCGGTGGCCGCGGCCGCGTCGATCGAGTCGCCCGGCTGCGAGTCGACCTGCACCAGGTATGGCGTGTGGGTGCGGGCGATGCCGTTGACAGCGTCGTAGACGGCGCCGTGCACCATCGCGCGGTGGATCAGCGCGACGTGCGGCACGAACGGGCCCGAGTTGCGGATCGCCTCCTCGGTGTGCTGGTTCCACACCACGACGGCGTTGGGCGGGGCGGCGCCGACGGCGCGGGCCGGGACGGACGTGCCGGCCGGGAGCAGCACCGCGGCGGCCGCGGCGAGGGTGGCGAGCACTGCACTGAAACGGGGACGGAGCCGCATGTTCTCTCCTGGGGACGCGCGTGCCCGCCCGTGCGGGCCGGCAGGGGACGTGTCCATTGTGCAGGCGTTTGATGCGGAAACGAACGAACCGGCGCGCGATTCAGCGGAAAGTGTGCAGGTCAGCCGGACGCCTCGCGCAGCGCCCGCACCGCGCTGCGCAGGCACTGCGCGAGGCAGATCGCCTCCAGCGCCGTCATCACCGGGCGGTCGAGGACGAACTCGTACGAGTCCGGCTGGAACGTGAACACCCCGGTGGTCGGGGTGATCCGCGCGAACGGCCGCCCGGCCGCGGCGAGCTCGAACCGCCGGTCCGACCAGATGCTGGTCTTGAGCACCTCCACGGTGTGCCCGTTGGCCAGCGTGGCGACCGCCCCGCCGAGCGGCCGCCACATGCTCAGCCGCAGCTCGACGACCCGCCCACCACCGGGGCGGGTCACCTGGTAGGTCCGCGCCATCATGCCCCGCGCCACGCCCTCGGCCACCACCGCGTCGCGCGGGTCGAGGATCTCGAACCGCTGCCGCATCGTCCAGAAGTGGTAGCGCACCTTGGCGACGGTCTGCCCGTCGGCGAGCATCACCGGCGACGTCCCGGTCTGCAGGAGCTTGTCCGGCAGGTGGAGGGTGCCGGCGAACGGTTCGCGAAGGTCCATGCCACGGGAGGTTACGGGATCCGGACAAGGTGTACGGGCCGCGGCACAGCGGCGCTCGCCCGGATCGGTTACCGTCGTCACATCGATGCGACACAGTCGCCATAGGACGATCGGAGCCGGCCCGGTGCCCTCCCCTGCTGATCCGGGCGAGCCGCCCGCGCGGCGGGACGGACCCGACCGGGAGATGGTCTCGTTCGTCGCGGTCAGCCTGCTGAGCCTGGTCACCGTGCTGGCCCAGGGCGTGCCGGAGACGTTCCTGGGCTGGTTCGGCGCGATCGTGGGCGCCCTGGCCGGCGGTGTCGCCGCGCAGTCGGCGGTGGTGGCGCGGCTGCTGGACCGGGGCTTCGACGTGGTGCGGGTGCTGCGCACGGTGCGCTGGGAGCGGGTCCGCTGGGTGCTGACCATGCTGGCGCGCCTCACCCTGGGGCTCGCCGTCTGCCTCGCCCTGGTGCTGGCGCTGCCCAGGGCCGTGTCCTGGGCCCGGCTGGAGCTCGACGGCTGCCCGCCGCCGGTCGCGCTGCGGCTGGCGACCACCGCCGAGCAGCTGCCGACCGCGCGCGAGCTGGCCGACGCGTTCGCCGAGCACAGCGACGGCGGCCACGGCTGCCGGGCCGCCGCGATCTTCGTGTACGCCGCCGACCCCGCGCTCACCGCCGAGGCCGTGCGGCTGGGCTGGGGCGCCGAGCACCTGCTGTCCCTCGGGCCCCGGCCGGAGCTGTGGCTGCCCGGCTCGACCCACTTCACCGCGGACCTGTCCGCGCTGCCGGTCGCGACCGAGGTGCGGCCGGTGGCGGCGACGCCCATCGTGCTGGCGCTGCCGCCCGAGGGCACCGAGGTGGGCGCGGGGCCGCGCACCCGCACCTGGGCGGAGCTACTGGGCGCCGGCGAGCGGTTCGGCTGGTCGGTGGCCCGACCCGACCCGGCCGTGTCGCTGACCGGCCACCTGGCCACCCACGCCATGTACGCGGGCGGCCTGCCCCCGGTCGACCTGGAACGCCGCCTCGCCCAGGGCCTCGATCGCGGCGGCCTCCCGCTCGGCGACGAGCTGGACCTGCTGTGCCGGCACGCGGCGGGCGGCACGACCGCGACCGGCCTCGTCGTCACGGAGCAGCAGCTGCTGCGCTACCAGCGCGATCGGGAGCTGGGTGACCCGTGCACCCCGGGCGGGCGGCGGCCGCCGCTGCGCGCGGTGTACCCGTCCGACACCCTGGGCCTGGACTTCCCCGCCGTACGGATCGGCTGGCCCGACGCGTCGGCCGAGCAGGACGCGCAGGCGCGCGCCTTCCTGGACTGGCTGGACACGCCCGACGGGCGGGCGGCGCTGGCGGCGGTCGGCCTGCGCACCGCCGACCGCGGCAGCGACCTGCCCGCCGTCGAGTTCGTCAGCGCCCCGCCGCCCGGCGACCAGCTCGCCGCGACGCTGGACGCCTACGAGCGGGCCCGGCGGCCCGGCCGGGTGCTGCTGGCCCTGGACACGTCCGGCTCGATGGCCGCGCCGGTGGCCGGGACGGGCCGGACCCGCTACGACGTGGCCGCCGCGGGCATCGCGGACGTGCTGCGCCTGCGCGGGCCCGCCGACGAGTTCGGCCTGTGGGCCTTCCCGCGCGTGGGAGGGGCCCGCCAGCTGTTCCCGATCAGTGCCGACCCGCTGACGGCGCAGCGGGTGGAGACCGTGCTGCGCGGCATCCGGCCGCAGGGGCCGACCCCGCTCTACCGCACCGTCGCCGACGCGGTGCCCGCGGTGCGCGCCGACACGAGCTCCGTGCAGGCGCTCGTGGTGCTCACCGACGGCGAGGACACCGGCTCCGGGCCGAGCCGCGCCCAGGTGCTGGACCGCATCCGGGGTCAGGGGGTCCGCGTGTTCGTCGTCGCGGTCGGCGAGGCGAGCTGCGGCGGCGCCGTCGCCGAGCTGGCCGAGGCCACCGGCGGCACCTGCCGGCAGGCGAGCTTCGACAGCCTGCCGGGCGCGGTCGCCGACATCTTCTCCCTGCTGTGGAAAGGGGCGTGACCATGACGGGTGCGCTGCTCGGCGGCGTCCGCGCCGAGGTCGGCCGGCATCGCACCACCGCGGTCGGCGTCGCGGGGCTCGCGGTGGGGCTGGTGGCGGGTTACCTGGCCGCCGTGGTGCTGGCCGCGCCCGCGCCCCGGCCGGGCGCGCTGGAGCCCGGCGAGCTGATCGTGCTCAGCGGCGCCGACGAGAGCACCGGCGGCCAGCGGCGCGCGCTGATCGAGCAGTGGAATGCCGACCCCCGGTGGCCGGACGCGCGCCTGGTCGAGGTCGGCGGGGGCGCGGACGCGCACCGCGCCGAGATGGTGCGGCGCGCCCAGGCCGGCGGGGGCGGCGTGGACGTGTACAACCTGGACGTCACCTGGACCGCCGAGTTCGCCGAGGCGGGCTGGATCCGGCCGCTCGACGAGTCCGCCACCGACACCTCCGGCTTCCTCGACAAGCCGCTCGCGACCTGCCGGTACGACGGCAGGCTGTGGGCGCTGCCGTTCAACACCGACGCGGGGCTGCTGTTCTACCACGAGGACCTGACCGGGCCGGAGCCGCCGACGAACCTGGCGGGCATCCGCACGATCACCAACGAGGTGTTCGCCCGCCCCGGCGGCCCGCCCGCCGGGCTGGAGGCGGGCTACACCGGCCAGCTGCGCGACTACGAGGGCCTGACCGTCAACGCACTGGAGGCCATCTGGGCCGCGGGCGGTGACGTGGTCGACGGCGACGGCGAGGTGGTCGTCGACTCCCCCGCGACCCGGGCCGCGCTGACGCAGCTCGCGCTGGGCATGACCGAGGGCAACCCGCGGGCCGTGCTGCCCGCCTCGCTCGGCTTCGACGAGCGGGCCGGCACGCTGGCCTTCCAGGACCGGCGGGTGCTGTTCATGCGCAACTGGCCGGTGGCGTACAGCCAGCTCGTGTCGGCCGAGGCCGGGGCCGCGCCGCTGCGGATCGGCACCCAGCCGATCACCGACTCGGTGCTCGGCGGCCAGAACCTCGCCCTGGCGGCGGGCACCGACCAGCCGGAGGCGGCGCTGCGGCTGGTCGAGTTCCTGACCGGTGAGCGCAGCCAGCAGCTGCTGTTCGAGCGGGGCGGCTTCGCGGCCACCCGGGAGCTGGTCTACCGCGACGCGGGCGTGCGCGAGTCGTTCCCGTACGCCGACGATCTGCTGGTGGCGGTGCAGGCGGCCCGGCTGCGGCCGGTCACCCCGCGCTACGCCCAGTTCAGTGAGGTGTTCCGGCGCGGAGTCGGGTACGCGCTGCGCCACGGCGGCCGGCTGCCGGACGGGTTCGCCGACGCGCTGCGCGCGGCGCTGTCCGGGTCGCCGGGCGGCCCGAGGCTCCCCTGACCGACGAGCCCCGGGCCTGTTCATCCAAAGAAGACCTGGCAGGGCCGGGACTCCCCTGGAGGAGCCCCGGCCGGGCCGGTCACGCCGGCGGGGTGCCCCAGGAGAGCACGCCGCCGAGGTAGCCGGGGATCGCGGGCGCGTCCGCGAACGCGGTGTTGGTGCCCCGGCTGTAGTCGTTCGCCTCGTTGAACGCGCTCCAGTCGGACTTGTGCACGCGCAGCTGGATCTCGCCGGTCGAGGCGCCTGCGGCGAGCGTGCCGCCGGTGAAGGAGACCTCGATGTACGTGTCGGCCCCGGCCACCGGTGTCGCCAGGTTCACCACCGTGGTGCGCACGTTCGCGCAGCCGACCTGGGCCCAGTCGCAGTACACGGTGACCCCGGCCGAGCCGTCCCGGGTCAGGTAGTACCGGGCGGTGACCGTGGTCAGGCCGACGGAGCCGGTCGAGCTGTTGACCACCTGCAGGCCGGGGCGGATCGCGTTGTCCGTCGCCGAGCCGTCGTTGTTCTTGTAGCGCACGGTCAGCCCGCTCCCGGTCGGCGCGGGCAGCGTGGTCGCGGTGAGCGGCCCCGCCGCGACGGACTGGTCCCCCGCCGCGTTGCGGGCGCGCACCGTGTACGAGTACGCCGTGTTCGGGCTCAGCCCGGTGTCGGTGTACGACGTCCCGGTCACCACCGCGACCTGCACGCCACCCCGGTACACCGCGTAGTCGTACGCGCCACCCGGTGCGGGATCCCAGGTGATGGTGACCGAGCTGCTCGTCGTCGCGGTGGTGCGCAGGTACGCCGGCGGGTTCGGCGCCACCACGTCGCCGGGCTGGGTGGTCCCGGTGACCGCCGCCGAGGCGGCCGAGATGTTCCCGGCGGCGTCGCGGGCCCGCACGCTGTACTGGTACGCCGTGGCCGGGGTGAGCCCGGTGTCGGTGTAGGACGTCGCGGTCGCGGTGCCCAGCAGGGTGCCGCCCCGGTACACGTCGTACCCGGTCACGCCCACGTTGTCGGTGGACGCGTCCCAGGCCAGCGCGACAGTGGTCTGCGTGGTGGCGGTGACGCGGGCGTTGGCCGGCACCGTCGGCGCGGCGGTGTCCACCGGCTGGCCGCCGACCAGGTAGTCGGTGGTCGCGTCGAGGTAGGTGGCGACCCAGACCAGCGGCGCGTTCCAGTTGACCGTGTTCTCCTTGGAGCCCCACGCGTCGGGCGCGGTGTTCTTGGCCGCGTACGACTTCGCCGCCGGGCGGCCGGTGGGCGTGGCCGGGTCGTTGATCAGCTCGTTGTTCGGCCCGCCGGACAGCCAGCCCTTCGGGTAGGCCAGGCCCGGGTACTTGCCCCACGCCCAGCGGTCGTGCAGGTCGGTCTCGTGGAACTCGCCGTACCCGGTGACGTAGGACAGCCGCATGGCGTTGTTGCCCATCAGGTAGTCCATCGCCCGGTTCATCGCCTTGAGGTAGCCGAGGCTGCCCGACACGTCGAACGCGACGCCGAGCACCAGCATCCGGTTGGCGATGAACGAGTTCGACCCCCACGGGTACGCCGACGCGCCGCTGATCAGCGACGGGTAGCCCTCGCCGCCGAGCGTCGTGACGATCTGGTCGGCGAAGCCGCGCACGTTCGCGCGCATCGCGGCCAGGTCCGCGGCGGGCAGGTCGTTGGCGACGCTGACCAGCGAGAGCGTGCCGGTCGCGGCGACCTCGGCCCAGTCGAACTGGCCCATCTCGCGGTAGTGCGGCGAGCCGGTGACCGCCGTGCGGTAGCCGCCGACCGCGCTGTCGGACCGCTTGAGCGCGGTCAGGTAGAGCTCGGCCGCGGCGGCGTACCGGTCGTCGCTGTTCTTGGTGTCGCCGTAGTCGCCGCCGCCCTCGGCGTCGGAGGTGGTGTTGTAGTCCACGTTCGGCTGCGCCTCGGCCCGCGTCCACGCGTCCTTCGCCGACGCCCACAGGGTGGCCGCCCGCGCCGCGTCGTACGGCGCCAGCACCCGCGCGAGCTGCGCGTTGGTTCGCGCGACGGCGTACGTGGCGTTCGTCGACGGGCCCATCGCCGACCGGGCCAGCCCGTTCTCGGAGTCGACCGAGGTCACCGGGAACGCGCTCCAGGCGTGGTTGTGCACCTTGTGCGAGGCCAGGCCGGTCGACGGCAGCAGCCCGGACATCCAGCGCGAGCCGAACTCGACCTCGTCCAGCAGGTCGGGGCGGCCGTTGGTCCGCTCCGGGATGGCCAGCGACCCGTCCGGGTACGCCGACGGCCGCCGCTCCAGCAGGTTCAGCAGCGTCCAGGCCGACACCGCGTGGTTGACCGCGTAGATGCCGAAGTCGCCCGCGTCGGCCCACGAGTAGCGCACGTTGAGGCGCTGGCTGCCGCACCAGCTGTTGAAGCAGGGCACCGACTCGTCGCCGGGGTGCAGCGCGGCGTGCGCGTGCCCGGCGTTCTGCAGGAACTGCCCCTCGACGGCGGCACCCATGCGGTGGAAGTAGAAGTACTGCATCGCCTCGCGGCCCAGGGCCGGGTAAAGCGAGCTGGCCGAGATCAGGAACGGCACGCTGGTGCCCGCGCCGTCGACCCACAGCACGTAGCTGCCGGGCGTGGTCAGCGCGCTGAAGTCGGCCTTGTGCACGGTGTCGCCGGAGGCCCGGTCGCTGCCGTACACGCTGGTGGTGCCGGAGGCGACGACGGCCCCGCCGGAGGCCTGGCGCACCTGCCAGGCGCGGGCCCCGCCGGAGACGACCACCGTGGCGATCTTGTCGGCCCCGGTGAGGTAGCCGATCTGGTTGACCCGGACGGGGCTGGTGTCGACGTCGGCCGCGGCGGGCGCGGACGGCAGCAGGGGGAACAGCAGGGCGGTCACGGCTGCCGCGGCGACTGCCACGCGCGCGTGCCGGGGGGTGGGGCGTCTCATCGGTGGCTCCTGGGATCGGGGAGGAGTCGTGGCGGACGGTGCCGGCCGCGCCGCGACCGGGTCGGCCGGCGGAGCGCGGGCGGCCCTGAGCGGGGCGGACTCGGCCGGGTGGGTCGAGCGGTGCGGTGAGGGGCGGACGGGCCTCGGGCGACGTGGCGCCCTGACGGGCCGGCCGGCGGCGGGGAGGGGACCCGCCACCGGCCGGTGTGTCGCGGTGCTCGGCGCGGCCACCGGGCGGGTAGCCGCCCTGCCGGCGTCCGAGTCCGGCGCAGGGCCCGTCGTCGTCGATCGCGCGCGCCTGTCGTACCTGCGTACCGGCGCGACACCCCCCGAGGAGATCGTCGCCGCGGCCGAGGCCGGCCATCCTCGGGCCGGACACCGCCGTCGTCGTCGGCCGCGGCGAC
>NZ_JBFAOU010000103.1:0-27428 GCF_040675365.1 Catellatospora sp. NPDC049609
GCGCCCTCACGAGCTTCGTGAGGGCGCGACTCTTTAAAAGTTGTGCAGGCCGCGGGGCGTGGGCCGACCGCGGCAGGGGTCAGTAGGCGACGCCCAGGGGGACGTCGCACCACTGGCCGCCGACGCGGGTCATGATCGGGTCCTTGTCGAAGTCGGGCTCGCCGTACTGGGCGATCAGCTCCTCGGCGAACACCTCGGCGTCGTCGACCGGGTGGTAGCCGAGCGCCTCGCCCTCGGCCAGCGACCACCAGCGGCGGGTGTTGCGGCTGATCCCCCACACGATCCGGAACCCGGGCGCGGGCGCGGACAGGCACGCCTCCACCAGGCGTACGCCGTCGGCGGGCGACAGCCACATGGCCAGCCCGCGCAGGCCCGGCGGCCGGGGGAACCACAGCCCGATGCGCAGGCAGACCACGTCCATGCCGAACCGGTCGGCGTAGAGCTGGCCGCAGGACTCCATCGCGACCTTGCTCCAGCCGTAGAGCGTGTCCGGGCGGCCGGGCAGGTCGGGCGGCAGCAGCTCGTCACCGCGGCGCGTCTGGAACCCGGCCGCGTGGTTGGAGGAGGCGAGCACCAGGCGGTTCACCCCGGCCCGGCGGGCCGCCTCGAACAGCTGGTACGTGCCGAACATGTTCGACTCGAGCACGTCGCGCACGTCGGACTCGCGGCTCTGCCCGCCCAGGTGCACCACCGCGTCCACGTCGCGCAGCGCCTCGGCCAGCACCTCGGGATCCGTCAGCGACCCGATCACCACCTCCTCCGGCGGGCCGTCGCCGTCGCCGTCGGGCAGGGGTGCGGGCTCGCGGATGTCGAGCAGGCGCAGCACCCGGTCCGGCCGTCGCATCCCGGTGCGCAGCAGCGTCGCGACCTTCCCGGCGCCACCAGTGATCAAGATTCGTCGCATGGCGAGCAGCATAGCCAGCCTGCCACCCGCTCGCCAAGATGAGACTTATCGTCCAAGTATGTAGACAGCAAACGCGACACTGGTTAGCGTGTGGGCTATGCGTACCGCGCTGATCGTCCGGGGTGGAGCGGAGTTCCACGATCCCGTCGGCACCACCGACAGCTTCCTGCCGTACCTCAAGGACCAGGGCTTCTCCGTCGAGATCGCCGAGGACCTCGCCGTCTACGACGACCGCGACCGGCTGGCCCGCACCGATCTGGTGGTCAACTGCTGGTCGCGCGGGCAGCTCACCCCGGAGCGGGCCGCGAACCTCGACGACGCGGTGCGCGCCGGCACCGGCCTGGCCGGCTGGCACGGCGGCATCGTGGCGGCGTTCGCCGAGCGCCGCTACCAGTGGCTGACCGGCGGCTGGTTCGCCTGCCACCCCGGCAACTTCGTGCCGCACACGCTGACCGTGCGGCCCGAGCGCGCCGATCACCCGATCGTCGCCGGGATCGGCCCGGTCGCGCTGGACACCGAGCGCTACTGGATGCTGGCCGACCCGCTCAACGACGTGCTCGCGACCATCACCTTCCCCGTCGAGGAGACGGGCCCCTGGCACGAGCCGGTCACCCACCCGGCGGTGTGGACGCGGCGCTGGGGCGCGGGCCGGGCGTTCGTCTCCACCGTCGGCCACCACCTGCCCGACCTCGACATCCCCGAGATCCGCCTGCTCACCGAACGCGGCCTGGCGTGGGCGGCCCGCGCGTGAACGCCACGATCGCCGCAGTGCCGCCTGGAGGCGGCCGTCCCCCGGCGGGCTGGTGATCCCGGCCGTGGGCCTGGCCCGCGGTCTCGCGGACGACCCGGCGACCTGCGGAGCGGGATCCCACGCGCCGAGGCGCGCGAATCCCGGCGGCCGCGAAGAAGGAAACTTTTTGTAGGCTCTGCGGCAAGCGATTGTTTTCTACGAGGGAAGCCTGCATGCGCGAGCCGTCGAAACACATGTCCGTCGCCGTGTCCGCCGCCGGGCTGTGGACGTCTCCGGAGGCGGTCCGGCCGCTCGACGCGCCGGCCCTGACCGCGCCCGCCGGGCTGCGCGAGTGGGCCGCCGCCCAGGGTCCCGACGAGCGCCGGCAGCTGTGGGGCCGGCTGGAGACCCAGGTGCTGCTCGGCGAGCAGGTGCTGGTGCACGAGACCCGGGACGGGTGGGCCCGGGTGACCGCTCCGGCGCAGCCCTCGCGCAAGGACCCGCGCGGCTACCCCGGCTGGATCCCGCTGGCCCAGCTCGCCGCCCCGGCCGAGCCCGCGCCGGCACGGGTGGTCGTCACCGAGCAGGTCACCGACCTGCTCGACGCCCCCGGGGGGCGGGTGCTGGCCGACGACATCAGCTTCGCCACGGTGCTGCCGCTGCGCGGCCGCCGCGACGGCCACGCCGAGATCGGCCTGCCCGGCGGCGGCACCGGCTGGCTGTCCGACAAGCACACCGCCACGTACGCCCCGGGCGGGCCGCTGCCCACCGCCGAGCAGCTCATCACGGCGGGCCGGCTGTTCCTCGGCCTGATGTACCTGGCCGGCGGCGCGCACGGGCTGACCCTGGACTGCTCCGGCCTCACCCACCTGATCTACCGCCGGTTCGGGCACACCCTGCCCCGCGACGCCGACGACCAGGCGCTGGTCGGCGAGCACGTCGAGGTGGCCGACCTGGCTCCCGGCGACCTGCCGGTGTTCCAGAACGACGAGACGGGCGACGTCTACCACGTCGGCATCTGCACCGGGCCGCAGCAGCAGACCCTGCACGTCTCGCAGCCGGACTGGGCCTGCCTCGACGGCACGCTCACCGAGATCCGCCGCCGCCACCTGGTCTCCGGCCGCCGCCTGCGTACCACGTGACAGGTCGGGCCGGCGGTCTTCCCGCCGGCCCGACTCCCTGGCCCCACTGTCAGCGGTTGCCCTCGGCGACGGCCTCGCGCAGCGCGGCCTGCACCCGGACGATGATGTCCATCGGCGACTGCGCCCCCACGTCGCCCGGCGACCTGGCCGGCAGGTCCGGGCGCGGCCGGACCGGCACCAGCTGCTCGGCCGCGCGGGCCAGCGCCGCCATCCCGATCAGCCGGTCCGGCGGCACGTTCTCGCGCAGCCAGCCGAACTCCTCGGCCTCCTCCAGCTCCGCGTGCTCGGTGACGTCGTCGCGCAGCACCGCGAACCGCTCCGCGAAGCGCGGGTCGTCGATGCCCATGTCCCACAGCTCGGTCAGCTCCCGGGCGGCCAGCTCCTCCTCTTCGAGGCGGGCCTGCACGACCTCCTCGCCGTCCGGCATCCGCTGCTGCGTCAGCGGGTGCACCAGCTGCTGCTCGATGCTCTCGTGGATGGCCAGCAGCCGGCACAGCTGCTCCCAGCTGGCCTGCCGGTGCTCGCCGCGCGCCTTGCCCATCTCCCCGAACAGCAGCTTGGCCTGATCGTGGTGGGCGAGCAGCACGTCGATCACGTCCTCGCCGGTCTCCGGGATCGACTGACCCGGGCGGATCTCGTCCGCCTGCGCCGTGCCGCTGATGCTCTTGGCCGGGCGGGCCGCCTGGCTGCGGCTGGTGGTGGCGCTCTTCTTGGCGCCGGTGCTCTTCTTGGCGGTGGCGCTCCTGCCCGTGGCGGCGCCGGCGGACCCGGCCTGGTCCGAGTGGATCGTCTTGACGGCCGTCTTGACCAGCTCGTCCTTGCGCATCCCCGACGTGCCGGTGACGCCGTGCTCGGTCAGCCAGCCGCGCAGCTGGTCGGCGGTCATCGCGGCGATCTCCTGCTCGGTCGCGACGGCACCGCCGCCCGTCGCACCGGTCCCGCGTGCCTTGCCCTGCTCGGCCATGTTCCCTCTCCTCTGCTGAGCCTCTCCCCCGGTCCAGGTTTCCCCACCGATCCGTCCTCGACACCTGAAACGCCCTCAGTTACCGCGAAGTAGGTCAAATTTCGTTCAACACGCTCGGAGCAGGCATGTCGGGCGTCGATCGCGGGTACAGAGCTGCCGCGGGCGGCGTGCCGGGCCGGCAGCGCGGTGCGACGCCACCTGCCCCGAGGAGGCGCGTGATGGCGGACAGGCACAGGGACACCAAGGCACAGGGCGACCTGGGCGACAAGGATCCGAAGGTGCGCCGGACCGACGGCGAGCAGCGCCCGGCCGCGGGCGGCGCCCATGCGGTGGGCGACGTGGCGCAGACCCCGGGCGACCCGCCGCTGCGGGTGGTCCGCGACGAGCCGGAACAGGAGCCGTCGTCATGAGGGGCTGGCGGGCGTTCGTGGTGACCCTGGCCGCGCTGGTCGCCGTGGGCGTCGCCGCGCCCGCGTCGGCGGCCCCGTCACCCCGGGACATCTCCTACCTGCTCGCGACCCACCAGGAGTACCTGAGCGCGATCGCCGCCGGTGCCCTGGCCGCGCAGCGCGGCGAGGCCGATGAGGTGCGCCGGCTCGGCCAGGCGTTCGTCGACGACCACCGCCGGCTCGACCAGGAGCTGGTGGCGCTCGCCGGGCAGCTCAAGGTGCCGCTGTCGGACGAGCTGGACCGGCCGAAGCAGGCGGAGCTGAAGGCGCTGGCGGAGGCGCCTGCCGGTGCCGGGTTCGACCAGCTGTGGATCACCGAGCAGATCGAGGCGCAGGGCCAGCTCTACGACGGCATCTCCCACGAGCTGAACTACGGCTTCGACGAGCGGGTCAAGAACCTGGCCCGGGGGGCCGACGACGTGATCCTCGCGCACATCGGCGAGCTGAACCGCGCCGACGCCGAGGTCAACGCCCCGGCCCAGTGACCCGCGGACAGCACCGGCCCCGGAGTGTCACGCCGCCCGCGGCGCTCCGCGGGGCTCTAATCAGATCGTCACCACTGTTCACTGACCGTGAAAGTGCAGGCCGTACCGTGAGCGAACCTCATCACGCCGAACCCGGCGACGCGTCGTCGCTCGACGACGACGCGCTGGCCGACTTCGTCGCCTCCGCCGACGACACCATCGACCTCAGCCGCACGCCCGACTACGAGCCCTTCGACGACGACGAGGACTACTGACGAAAGGAAGGGCACCTTCTTAACGCCATACGTAGCGGAAGGTGCCCTTCTTAACGCCCAGCAAGCTGCCGGGCCGTTCTCGCGAGCCGCGCTGCGCTCAGTCGACCCGGGGGCGGGGCCGGTTGCCCCGCTTGAGCTCGTAGAAGCCGGGGGTGCCGGAGACGAGCAGGACGCCGTCCCAGAGGCGGCCCGCGGCCTCGCCGCGCGGCACCGGGGTCACCACGGGCCCGAAGAACGCGTTGACGCCGCCGTCGGGGCCGGGCACGTGGATCGCGGGGGTGCCCAGGTCCTCGCCGACCGGGCGCAGCCCGGCCTGGTGGCTCTCACGCAGCGCCTCGTCGTGGTCGGCCACGTCGGCGGCCGCCGCCAACTCGGCGGGCAGGCCGAGCGCGGCGAGCGCGGACCGGTAGAGGTCGGGTCCGATCGGGGTCCTGTCGTGGTGGATGCGGTCGCCCAGCGCGGTGTAGAGGTCGCGCACCACCTCGTCGCCGAACTTCTGCCACACGGCGGTGACCACCCGGACCGGCCCGAGCGTGTCGGCCAGCCAGCCGCGATACCAGGCGTCGACCTCGCGGTCGCGGTTGAGCAGCCACAGGCTCATGACGTGGAAGCGCACCCGCACGTCGCGGACCTGCTCCACCTCCAGCAGCCAGCGCGAGGTGTTCCAGGCCCAGGGGCACTTCGGGTCGAACCACATGTCGGCGTACGTCGTCACGGCATCTCCTCGGATCAGGCGCGGTACTGGTCGTGGCGGGCGAACAGGTCGGTCCACTCCTCCTCGGACAGCCGGCGTCCGGAGGCGGAGATCTCGGCGAGCTCGCGGAAGTAGGTCTCCCGCGGGATGCCGGGCGCGAACAGGATGAGCATCGACGCCTCGGCGTCGCTGTCGTTGCTGAAGCCGTGCACGCCGCCCTCGGGCACGTGCAGGAAGTCGCCGGGACGCCCGTCCAGCCAGCGGGCGCCGTCGTAGAGCCGCACGGTGCCCGACACGACGTAGAACGACTCGGAGAAGGTGCGGTGGAAGTGCGGGTCGGCCCCGCCCGCGCCGGCCGGCATGCGCCACTCGTAGAGCCCGAACCGGCCCTGCGTGACGCTGCCCGGCGCGACGAACCGGCCGACCGAGCCGGAGCCCATCACCGCCCGCTCCGCCGCATCCGCCGGGTGCAGCTCGGCGCTTACCGCGCCGAAGTCGGCCGTGTACGTCATGGCGACGCTCCCTTCCACGGAAACTAGCTTCCAAGTAACTTAGCACTAAGATACTTGCCGTCAAGGTATCATCGGCCACATGGCTGACGACGGCGTCGACGCGATCATCGAGCAGTGGCGTGAGCAGCGCCCCGACCTCGACGACCTGCTCCCCATGGAGGTCTTCGGGCGCGTCTACCGCGTCGCGGCCGCCATCGGGGACCGGATGGAACGCGCCTACCAGACGCTCGGCATCGGCCGCGGCGAGTTCGACGTGCTGGCCACGCTGCGCCGCACCGGCCCCCCGTACAACCTCTCCCCCAAGCAGCTGTCGGACACGCTGATGCTGACCACGGGCGGCATGACCGGCCGGCTGGACAAGCTGGAGCGGGCCGGGCTGATCGCGCGTACGCCGGACCCGACCGACCGCCGCTCGCTGCGCGCCCAGCTCACCCCCGCCGGCCGCGAGCTGATCGACCGCGCCGTCGCGGTCGGCCTGCAGGTCCAGCGCGAGGCGCTGAGCCGGCTCAAGCCCGCCGACGCACGCCGCCTCGGCGACCTGCTGCGCAACCTCGCCGCCGCCGTCGAGCGCTGAGCCGCGACCGCCACTCAGCCGCGCGACCGGCGACGCGGACATGCGTCGCGCCGCCGCGCGCGGCTCAGTGCCGGACCAGGCAGAACGGATGACCGGCGGGGTCGGCGTAGACGCGCCAGCTGCGAGCGGCGGAGCCGCCGTCGAGCACGGTCGCGCCCGCGGCCAGCACCTCCTGCTGCGCGGCGTCCAGATCGGGGACGCCGAAGTCGAGGTGGAACTGCTGCGGGCGGGCCGGGTCGGGCCACTGCGGCGCCCGGTGGTCGGCGACCCGCTGGAACGCGAGCACCAGGCCGGACGGCGTGTGCAGGGTCGACCAGTCGGCGTCCAGCGACCAGCGCCGGTCCGGCCGGTCGACCTCGCCGCCGAGCAGCCGCTGGTAGAACCCGGCGAGTCCCTTCGGCGCGGGGCAGTCGAGCACGACACACTGCAGTTCGGCGCGCATGCGCCGATCCTAGGCCGGGGGTCCGACCGCAACGGCCCGCCGGGGCGGCGGTAGCGGAATGGCCGGGCCGGGTACGGGGTTGGTCCCGACGACGAGCCAGCACACGCGAGGAGAACCGTTCATGAGCAACTCCCCTGACGCCGTCATCGACGCCCTGCGGTCCGGGCACGACGAGCTCACCGCCGTGGTCCGCGGCCTCTCCGAGAAGGAACTGACCGGCCCGTCGGGCGCGGCGGAGTGGGACGTGTCCCAGGTGCTCAGCCACCTGGGCAGCGGCGCCGAGATCCACCTGGCGGCGCTGGAGACGTCGCTGGCGGGCAAGCCCAACCCGGGGTCCGACTTCAACCAGGGGGTATGGGCGCGCTGGGACGCGATGAGCCCGGTGGACCGCGCGGAGGGCTTCCAGGCGGCCAACGACAAGCTGCTGGAGCGCTACCAGTCGCTGGACGCCGGCACCAGGGCCGACCTGCGGGTGGACATGGGCTTCCTGCCCGCGCCCGTCGACGTGGCCACGGCCGCCGGGATGCGGCTGAGCGAGTACGCGTTCCACTCCTGGGACGTGCGGGTCGGGGCCGACCCGGCGGCGGCCGTCGCGCCCGAGGCGGTGCCGCTGCTGTCCCGGATCACCCCCGGCATGCTCGCGTGGATCGCCAGGACCGACCGGCTCGACGGCCGCGAGGTCACCCTGCGGGTCGAGACGACCGACCCGGACGAGGTCCACGGCCTGCGCCTCGCGGACAAGGTCGAGCTGACCGGGCCGCCGCAGCAGCCCGACGGCGTGCTGCGGCTGCCCGCCGAGGCCTGGCTGCGGCTGCTCGTCGGCCGCCTGTCGCCCCAGCACACCCCGGCCGCGGTCGAGACCGGCGGCGCGGCCGACCTGACCCTGCTCCGCCAGGTCTTCCCCGGCTTCTGAGCCGCACGAGCAGAGCCCGCGCACGCTGTCGGACCGCGTGCGCGGGGCTCTGCTGATAGCGCACCCGGCGGGCGGGATATGTCGCCGGGCCTCCGCCCGCGCGGTGCTGACCGTGCCCGTCCACCCGGCAGGTTCAGCCGCGCAGGCACCACCGTCCTCCCCCGACGGGTTCAGCCCGTCGGCCGTGCAGCTCACCGCAGCGGGCAGCGGAACGCTGCTCGGGGTGCCCATACTGTTCGCACTCGCCGCGGGCCTGGCCGTGGTGGCACGATCCGACTCCGAAACGGAGCCCGCCGCATGGTGACGTCCCCGCGCGCCCGGCTGCTCACCGTCCTCGCGCTGGCCGTCGCCGTCGGCCTGTTCATCACGCTGGTCCCCGGGCACCGCGGCTGGTTCGACCTCGGCGTCTACCACGGCACGGTGGGCGACTGGGTGCACGCGGGCGGCGACATCTACGGCTACACCAGGCTGGACACCCACTACGGCTTCACGTACCCGCCGTTCGCGGCCGTGGTGATGCTGCCGATGAGCCTGCTCGGCTGGCACACCACCATCGTGGCGCACCTCGCGCTGACCGCGCTCGCCTGCGCCGCGGTGCTGTACTGGCTGGTAGACCCGATCGCGCGGGAGCACGCCTGGCCGCGGCTGTTCACCGTCGGCGTCGCCACCTGCCTGCTCGCGCTGCTGCAACCGGTCCGCGACACGGTCAGCTTCGGCCAGGTCAACCTGCTGCTGCTCGCGCTGGTGCTGCTCGACGCCCGGCTGCTGAGCACCGGCCGGCACCGCTGGGCCGGGGTCGGCATCGGACTCGCCGCGGCGATCAAGCTCACCCCCGCGATCTTCATCCTTTACCTGCTGCTCGCCGGGCGGCGCCGCGCGGCCGCGATCGCGGTCGGCACCGCCGCCGCGGCGACCCTGCTGACGGCGCTGATCGCGCCCGGCCCGTCCTGGACGTTCTGGACCGAGGTGCTCGGCGACACCAGCCGCATCGGCGACCTGGCGTACGTGTCGAACCAGTCGCTGCGCGGCGTGGTGGCCCGCCTCGACCCGGCCGTGCCCCGGACGCTGCCGTGGCTGGTCATGGTGGCGGGCACGCTGGCGCTGTGGGCGGTGCGGGTGCGCCGGGCCGCCCGGGCCGGGGACGTGTGGGGCGGCTTCGCGCTGACCGGGCTGGCCGCCTGCCTGATCAGCCCGATCAGCTGGGTGCACCACCTGGTATGGGCGGTGCCAGCGCTGATCCTGCTCGCCGGGGCGGGGCTGCGCGAGCCGGACGCCCGGCGCCACCGCCGGCTGCTGTGGTCGGCGGGCGCCGCCTGGGTGATCCTGTGCAGCGGCGTGGTCTGGCTGTGGAGCAGGCACCACACCGGGCTGGACGGGTTCGTCGGCGGCAGCGCGTACGCGTGGCTCACCCTCGCCCTGCTCGCGTTCCTGCCGCTGCGATCCCCGGCGCCCGCCGCTCATCAGCCGGCGGCGTCGGAGCCGATCACCGCCGCCCGGCCCTGAGGCGCGTCCAGCCGCAGCTCCACCCGCTGCGCGGCGGCGCGCAGGTACGGCGCGCGGCGGGCGTGGGCCAGGCCGTACACCGAGAGCGTGCCGTGCCTGCCGAGCGCCTCGGCCAGCCGGTCCTCGAGGAACGCCGCCTCGCCGCGTACCCCCGTGGTCTGGTCGGCGGCGGCCAGGGCGTCGGTGACCGCGGACGCCTCGTCGGCGAACTCGGCCAGGCCGGTCACGCCCTGCGCCTCGGCGAGGAAGCACGCCCCGGAGTGGTGGGCCACCAGCGCGCACAACCGGGCCGGCCAGCCCTCCCGGCGCAGGAAGCGGGCCCCGTCGAGGGGGTGGAATCCCGTGTCGCGGGCGGCCGGGGCGTACCCGATGTCGTGCAGCCAGGCCGCGCACAGCAGCAGGTCGCGGTCGGCCGGGTCGACGGCGGCGGCCAGCTCGGCGGCGCGCCGGGCCACCCCGGCCGAATGGGAGTGCCGCTGCGGCAGATCCGCGAGCAGCGACTCGGCCAGGCACATCGCCCTGGCGGGCAGCAGGTGGTCCACGGCAGCCGGCAGCACGAGGCCGACGCTAGGCGCGGCGGCGATCGGCGGCAACGGATGTCGGCAGCCGTGCGTCCGCTGTTCGCCTGCTGTTCACCTGCGCGGGTGCGGACACCCCGCGCCGCTATCGGCGTTGGCCTATTACATCGAGTAAAACGTGATCGTATTCGATGAGATAGGCTAACGTCGATTCAAGGCCGGACGGAGGCGGCGGCGACGGCTCGGCGGCGTGATCCGGCTCATCGATCGGCAACACTGGGTTGTTCGCAGCGCAACGATGTCCGATCGGCTGGCGCATCGACGGGCTGAATCGGTTTATGGTCCACATCGCACGGTTGGCGAGCGCGGGGGGGCGGACCATGAGACCACGGCCGTACGTGCGGTGCCCGGGCTGCGACCTGGTCGGCCCCGCCGAGCGGCTCGACTACGAGCTCAGCGAGACCGGCGACGTCGACTGGACGCAGCCGGTGGTCTGGCAGTGCGCGGAGTGCGGCTACCTTGACCGGATCACCGCCGAGCAGGTGCTTGCCGACGACGACACGCACACCTGCGTCGCGTGCCGGACCGAGACCCCCTGCCCCGCGGCCGCCGCCCGGGTCGAGTGTCCACAGTGCGGCCTGATCGGCCTGGGCCCGGCCACGGCCGACCCGGAGATCGCCGGGCAGCTGCGCGCCATCGAGGCGCTGCACGAGATGGAGCTGCGGGTGCGGTCGGCCCTGCGCGAGGGCCGGATCCCGCCCGATCCGCGGCTGGCCTGACCGCTCGGCGGGCGGGTCGCTGCGTGGCATGATTCCGGGGCGGTGCCGGGAGCGTCCCGGCCGTGGACCGGGCCCGGCGGCAGCCGCGGCCGGAAGGGCGGCGGCGCGTGCGGACCGCGGTGATGGGTGCGGGCTCCTGGGGCAGCGTCTTCGCGAAGATCCTGGCCGAGGCGGGTGGCGAGGTCACCATGTGGGCGCGGCGGGAGTCGATCGCCGACGCCATCCGCACCACCGGGCGCAACCCGGACTACTTCCCCGAGGTGGCGCTGCCGCGCAACATCACGGCCACCGCCGACCCCGCGCAGGCCCTGGCCGGCGCCGAGCTGGTCGTGCTCGCCGTGACCTCGCAGACGCTGCGGGCCAACCTCACCGCCTGGGCGGGCGACATCCCCCGCGACGCGACCCTGGCCTCCCTGATGAAGGGGATCGAGCTGGGCACCACCAAGCGGATGAGCGAGGTCATCGCGGAGACCGCGGACGTGGACCCCGGCCGGGTCGCCGTGGTGACCGGCCCCAACATCGCGCCCGAACTGGCCGTGCGGCAGCCCGCCGCCGCCGTGGTGGCGTGCACCGACCCGGTGCGGGCGGCGGCCGTGCAGCAGGCGGTCACCACGCCCTACTTCCGGCCGTACACCAACGACGACGTCATCGGCTGTGAGCTGGGCGGGGCGGTCAAGAACGTGATCGCGCTGGCGTACGGCATCGCCACGTCGATGGAGCTGGGCGAGAACATCAAGGCCACCCTGATCACGCGCGGGCTCGCGGAGACGACCCGGCTGGGCGTGGCGCTCGGCGCCGACCCGCTCACCTTCGCCGGGCTGTCCGGCCTCGGTGACCTGGTCGCCACCTGCTGCTCGCCGCTGACCCGCAACCGCACCTTCGGCGAGCACCTGGGCCGGGGCCTGACGCTGGAGCAGGCGCAGGCCGCCACTCGCTACACCGCCGAGGGCGTGAAGAGCTGCCTGGCCATCCGCGACCTGGCCCACGCGCACGGGGTGGAGATGCCGATCACCGAGCAGGTGGAGCGGATCTGCCACGAGGGCGTCGACCCGAAGGTCGCCCTGGCCACCCTGATGAGCCGCCAGACCAAGCCGGAGTGACCACCCCTACCGGTGCCCGGTGACGGTGGGGCGGGTCAGTGGCCGACCAGGTCGGAGTCGACGGCGGCGCGTTCGCCCTGGTCCAGGGCGGTGAGGCGGGCCATCTCGTCGTCGGTGAGGGCGAAGTCGTACACGGTGATGTTGTCGCGCATGCGCTGCGGGTCGGCCGACTTCGGCACCGCGGACAGCCCGAGCTGCAGGTGCCAGCGCAGCACGATCTGAGCGGGGGTGCGGCCGTGGGCGGCGGCGAGCTCGGTGACGGCCGGTTCGGCCAGCAACTCGCGGCCCTGCCCCAGCGGGCTCCAGGACTGGGTCACGATGCCGTGCTCGGCGTCGTACGCCCGCACCAGCTTACGCGCGATGCGCGGGCTGAGCTGGACCTGGTTGACGTCGGGCACGACCCCGGTCTCGGCGCGCAGCCGTTCCAGGTGTGCGGGCTTGAAGTTCGACACCCCGATCGCGCGCAGCCGGCCCTCCTTCAGCAGCGTGATCATGCCTTTCCACGCGTCGACGAATCGGTCGTGCTCCGGGTTGGGCCAGTGGATCAGCAGCAGGTCGACGTAGTCGACGCCGAGGCGCTCGGCGGAGGCGTCGAAGGCGCGGCGGACCAGGTCGTGCCCGTGCCAGCGGACGTTGAACTTGGTCGTGACGAACAGGTCCTCGCGGGGCAGGCCGCAGTCGCGCATGCCCTGCCCGACCCCGCGCTCGTTGCCGTAGTTCTCGGCCGTGTCGAACAGCCGGTAGCCGGCCTCGACCGCCGCCACCACGCTCCGCGCGGCCTGCGCGTCGTCCATCGGCCAGGTGCCCAGGCCGAGCCGCGGCATCACCGCGCCGTGCCCGAGCCGTACCGTCGTCTCCTCCATAGGAACATCCTCGCGCGCCGGGGTGGTCCCGTCACGCGCACGGGGCCCACCCGTCGTGATCAAGGCTGCGGCCCCGTGTCAGCTCAGCGGAGTCGCGCAGGCGTCACGGATGCTGCAGCGCGTTCTTGGCGGCCTCGCAGGCCGCGGAGGTGATGGGGCGCTTGCCCCGGATGCGGGAGACCAGCGCGACGTTGTCCTCGTAGAGGTGCATCGAGGTGATCCGGCCCTCGCGCACGCTGAGATGGATCGCCGCCGGCGACGACAGCCTGCGGCCCGACGGCTTGATGACGTGGGTGAAGTGGCCCAGCACCACCGCGTCCGTGCCGTCGACCAGGATCCGGTCCGCCTCCACGGTGCTCTCGCCGAGTTCGAAGCGCGGCATGGTCAGCCGCAGGAAGTCGGCGGCCAGACCGCGGCTGGCCAGCCACGGGGCGGCCTCGGCGGCGGCCACGTAGCACTCCACCTCGTCGGCGAAGAGCTGCGCGATGTGCTCGGCGTCGCCCTTGGTGAGCCGGAGCAGGTACTCCTCGACCACGGTGCGGGTCTCCCCCGCCACGTCCGGCGTCCGGCGCAGCGGCGGCAGGCCCACCGGGTTGGTCATGACCTCCCACGGCACGGGGGTGATGGTCCTCTGGTCCAGCATGGCGGAAACGCTACCTCTGAGCTGCGGCGATGGCATACCACCAGGGCTGTCGGGTGTCTCACCGGGGGTCCGGGAATGAGCGCGCGGGCCGCGCGGTTGCTTCTCCGGCCCACTGCTTTGCGGGTTGAATATGTTTGCAAGACGTATATGCTCGCCGCATGGCTGATGTATCGATGGGGGAGCCCGCCTTCCTCATCCTCACCGCACTCGCCGCCGAGCCGAAGCACGGCTACGCGGTGATCGAGGACGTACGCGAGATCTCCGAGGGCAGGGTGCGCCTGCACACCGGCACCCTCTACTCCGTGCTGGACCGCCTGCGCGAGGGCGGCCTGATCGCGGTGGACCGCGAGGAGATCGTCCGATCCCGACTGCGCCGCTACTACCGGCTCACCGGGGCCGGGCAGCAGCGGCTTGCCGAGGAGTCGGAGCGGCTGCGCCGCAACGCCGACGCGGCCGCCGCCCGCCTGGCCGCGCTGCGCTTCCTGCCCGGGACGGGAGCGGCGTGAGCGAGCTGGAGGCACACGGGTCCGCCGACCAGAGCGGACCGGACGAGACCGACCACCGGCTGGAGCGGCGGTACGAGCGCCTGCTGGCCCTGTTCCCCGCCGGCCACCGCGCCGAGTACGGCGACGAGATGCTGGGCGTGCTGCTGACGGCGGCTCGGCCGGGTCAGCGCTTCCCTGGCCTGCGCGAGACGGCCGACCTGGTCGGCTGCGCGGTGTGGATGCGGCTGGGCGGCCGGGGCGGTGGGGTGGCCGACGGGCGCAGGGCCGGCGCGGCCGCGGTGTACGGGCTGCTGGCCGCCCTGGCGATGGTGGTCTTCCCGCTGCGTGACATCGGCAGCGAGCTGCTCTGGTCCTGGCGCATGTGGGGCGAGCAGCTCGCCTACTCGCCCGGCGTCTGGGCGAGCCTGGCCGCCTGGTCCGTGGCCGCCGCGGCGGCGTTCACCAGGTTCCGCGCCGTGGCCGCGCTCGCCGCCTGGGCGGGGGCGCTCTACCAGGTGGCCCGGATGGCCCGGGCATACTTCGAATCGCCCGGGTACCTGGTGCAGTCGTGGTGGGTGGCGGTGTTCGCGGTCAGCGCCGCGCTGGCGCTGACGGCCCGCGGCTCGGCCCGGGGTCAGTCCGTGCTCGGCACCAGGCGCACGGCCGTCGTCGCGGTGGCCGCCGCGACGCTCACGGTGGTGCCCACCGCCGAGATGCTGCTCGCCACGATCGAGCCGCGGCCGGACGGCTTCGGATCCTCGCACGCCTGGGGCGGGATCAGCGTCGACGGCATGTTCGGCTCCTACTCCGTCGAGGGCGTCATCTCGATGGTGGTGGACCCGCTGTGTGTGCTGGCGCTGCTCGCCTGCCTGTCCGGCATGGCCTCGGGGATACGCCGCCGGCTGGCCGCGATGGTCATGCCCACGTTGGCCGTGGCCGCCACGGTGCCGCCGCTGTTCAACGGCTTCCTGATGTCGACGGTGCGCTTCGACCCGCCCGTGCTGCTGTCGGCGGGCGAATGGCTCTACCTGGTCGGGTTGCCGCTGGTGACGTTCCTGCTCGGCGCGCTGCTGGTCGAGCGCGCGGAGCGGCATGCGTACCTGATCGGGCTGGGTCGCGCCGCCGAGCGTGAGGCGCGCCTGCGTCAGGCGGAGCCCTCCGCCTGACAGGCTGGAGGCCGGGCCGGGAGCGTCACGGGGGCACTCCCGGCTCGGCCGCGTCACCAGGCGTCGTCGGCGTACGGGCGGCTCCACAGCGCCGCCTGCATCGTCACGGCCTTGAACCAGGCCTGGTACATCGCCTCGACCTCCTCCTCGCGGTGGCCCTTGCGGGCGAGGAAGGGGCGGATCGTCATGGTGATCGGCACGATGAACGCGATCAGGTAGCGCAGGTTGATCTGCGGCAGCGACGGCGCCTCGTCGGTGGCGTTCTTCTTCGCGGCCGTGTGCCGCAGCCCGATCTCCTCGGCGTAGTCGAGCCACGCCTGGTCGTACGGGCGGTTGCAGGTGTCGAGGATCCACTGCCCGAACCGGGCCCGCACCCGCCGCGCGTAGTCCTCGACGAGCTGCCCGTCCGGCGTGGAGAAGTAGGCCGCGAGGAACGGATGCGCCAGCACGAAGCCGTACCAGACGTCGAGCACGTCCTCGACCTGGTCGGCGAGCACCTGACCGGCGGTGTGCAGCGCCGCCTCGTCGGCGGGGCCGAACAGCACGCTGTCCTTCAGCCGCGCCAGCTCGTCGAGCGACACCGGGGACCGGGCCGCCTCGGCGGTGCCGTACGTGTACCCCGGGATGGTCTTCTGCTGGGTCATGCGGCGCTCCCCCGTCTGAGCGGCGGCCGGGGCCGCCGTAACCGGCGTCTTCGCCCGACGCTAGCCAACTTGGGGGACGACTCGGACGTTTCGCGGGTTTCGGTCGCCGGTCCGGCCCCGCGGGGAGGGGTTAAGAAGGGCACCTTCCTATACGTATAGCGATAAGAAGGTGCCCTTCCTTATCTCAGGACGGGGTGCAGGTCAGGCCGGGGGCGCCGTTGCTGCTGTTGGGGGCGTTGCCGAGGAAGCCGAACGTGGTGCTGGCGCCGGCGGCCAGGCTGCCGTTGTAGGCGACGTTCTTCGCGGTGGCGGTCGCCCCGCTGGAGGTGACGGTCGCACCCCAGGACTGGGTGATCGTTTGACCGTTCGCCCAGGTCATGGTGACTGTCCAGCCGTTGATCGCGGACGCTCCCGCGGTCACCTTGACGTCACCCTGGAAGCCGCCGGGCCACTGGCCGGTCAGCGCGTACGTCGCCGAGCAGCCGCCGGGCGGCGGGGGCGACGAGCTGGGCGACACCGACGGGCTCGGCGACGGCGGGCGGCTGGGCGACGGGGACACCGACGGCGAGGTGGACGGCCGCGGCGAGGCCGAGGTGCTGGGCTGGACGCCGCCGAAGTTCACGTCGCTGCAGAGGTAGTACGACTGGTCGAGGTGGCTGGCCTGCCAGATGGTGTACACGATGTGCCGGCCGGAGCGGCCCGCCGCGTTGCCGTTGACCCGGATGGAGACGCCGCCGGTCTCCGCGGTCCACTGCGACGCGGGGGTGTTGCCGATCTGGCCGACGAGCTCCAGGTTGCCCCAGCCCAGCGGCTGGGTGACCGGGTTGAAGCCCTGCTTGGTCACGTACACGCGGATGTAGTCGGCACCGTGGCTGGCCTGGTCGAACAGCTTCACGCTGAAGTTGGTCGACGAGAGGTTCTGCGCCTTCCAGTCGCCGACCGCGTCCAGCGCGTTGTAGCGGGGGCTCTGGGTGCGGCCGCCGCTGCACAGCGTGCCGTCCGGGATGGCGCCCTGGTGGTTGCCGGCGACGCCCTCGCGGAACAGGCCGTTCCAGTTCCACATGGCGGCCGGTTCGGCCTGCCAGGCCTGCCAGCACATCGGGTCCTGGGTGGCCATGGCCGGGTTCTGGAAGTCGCCGCCCCAGCGCTGCCAGCAGCCGTAGTTGCGCGAGGCCGGGTCGACGATGCTGCCGTGCGCGTCGGCGACCCTGGCCAGTGCCGTGGTGAGCAGCACGACCGAGGCGACTGCCACGATCAGCGCGGAGAGGGCGGCCCGCCGCCGTGCGGCGAGTGTGGTGGACATGAGGACTCCTTCTGAGGAGACACCATGCGCACGAGGGCGTCGGCCGGGGAGCCCGGGTCGTCGGCCTTACGCGGGCACACGCGCATGGTCGGACATCGGTATGCGGGAGGCTGCCCCTGCTCCCGCTCTCTGCTACGCGGCTCCCGTAGCGGTCCGACACCGACCTTACGCATTACCTTGAATATGTCAATTTATCACGCTCAGTGAGCGGCACCCCGCGGCGACGTGGCGGTGGCGCGCAACCGTGACGGAGCCGGCCGCAGCCGGCCGGCCCCGTCACCCCCCGTGGACAAATGAAACCCGGCCTGCTCCGTGCGGCGCGACCGGCGAGCCGCGGCGGGGAGGGTCGGAGAACGATGTCATCCGTCACGGGGGACTGTGGCAGCGCCGCACCCCACCGGTAAACCTCTTTTACCCGTAGCGAAAACAGGTCCCCACCAGGCGCGGGATCTATCGGGCAAATACTGGCGTAAGCGGCGCACGCCTGCCGCGACGCCCCGGCGTCGGCGCTGGTGACCCGCGTCATTTCCGCCTGCGTCAAGAAGGTTGAGTGCGACGGCAGGCGTCGGCACACTTTCCCCACGTGCCCACGGGGGGCTCGGCTTTCATCGACGAACGCCGGACCTGCGAAGATGTCCGCCCGCGGCGCGAACAGGAGGGACCCGGCATGCTGCGCATCAGATTCACCGCCCGTGACCTGGCCCTGACCCGGCTCGCGCCGACCGCCGACCCGATGTGGGAGCTGTCGCTGAGCATGCACCAGCTCCGGCTGCCGGGCGCGAACCCGTTCCTGGAGGGGTGGAAGCAGAGCACCGCCCGCCGGCTGCAGCCGTACACGCCGCTGCGCGGCGAGGTGGCCCTCGGCCTGACGCTCAGCCCGCCCCGCGGCTACTTCCCCGACTTCCTCACCCCGTACGACGGCGTGCACGGCTTCGAGGCGGGCATCGACGCCGTCACCGGCACCGACCCGCAGCGGCTCAACGAGGAGATCTCCCAGCTCACGGTCACCGACCGGGCCCTGGCACCGGTCGTGGACGACCTGCGGCGCGGCACCGCCCCGGCCATGCACGCACTGGAGTCGTCGCTGCGCGCCTACCACGAGACCGCCATCGCACCGGTCTGGGACCGGGTCACCGGCGCGGTGGAGGCGGACCGGGCGCGGCGGATGAAGGACCTCGCCGACGGCGGCTGGGCGAAGCTGCTGGACAACCTGCACCCGGAGGCACGCTTCCGGGACGACACCTTCGAGATCGACAAGTGGGGCATGAACGTCGAGGCCGAGCTCGACCTCGACGGCCGCGGCCTGCTCATCATCCCGTCGTACTTCAAGGAGGAGCGGCAGCTGATGGTGCTGGCGGACACCGCGCTGCCACCGGTGCTGCTCTACCCGATCGACCCGTCGGCGCGGCTGTCCTCGCACGGCGACCACAGCCACCTGCCCGCCCTCATCGGCCAGACCCGCTCCCGGGTGCTCGAGTGCGCGGTCACCGGCGGCTCCACCTCCGCCATCGCCACGCGGGCGGGCATCTCGCTGCCCGCCGCCAGCAAGCACCTCGACGTGCTGCACCGGGCCGGGCTGGTGCACCGCAACCGCACCCAGAACACCGTCCACCACCTGGTCACCGGTCTGGGCCTGGGCCTGCTCAACGGCGCGACCGCGCTGTCGCCGGGCTCCGACGCCCCCACCAGCGCCCCGCCGGCCACCGAACCCAGATGATCAGATCCGGCCGGTGACGCGGGCGGCGGCGAGCTTGCCCGAGATCAGGACCATCGGCACGCCGACCCCGGGCGTGGTGCCCGAGCCGGTGAACACGACGTTCGACAGCGACGGGTGCACGTTGCGCGGCCGGAACGGTCCCGTCTGCGCCAGCGTGTGCGCCGCCGCGAACGGCGTGCCCGCGGCCATCCCCGCATCGGCCCAGTCGGCCGGGGTGATCACCGTACGGGTGCGCACCGCCGCCCCGAAGCCCACGTATCCGCGCTGCTCCAGCACCCCGACCAGCTCGTCGGCGTACCGCTCGGCCAGGCCGCCGCGCCAGTCCTGGTCGCCGACGACCAGGTTCGGCACCGGGGCGAGCACGTAGTAGGTGTGCTTTCCCGCCGGGGCCACCGACGGGTCGGTGCGGCTCGGGTTGGTCACCAGCAGCGACGGGTCGCTCATCAGCCGCCCCTCGTCGATGATCTCCTCGAAGGTGCGCCGCCACGGCCGCCCGAAGTGGATGTTGTGGTGCCCGGTCTTCGTGTACGCCGCGTCCGAGCCGATGTGCAGCACCACGCACGACGGCGAGTAGCGCAGGCGGCGGCGCGGGGCGGGGCCGGGCAGCAGCGCGTGCGCGGCGGCGGTGTCCGGGTTGAGCACGACGGCGTCGGCGGGGATCCGCTCACCGCCCGCGGTCACCACGGCCACGGCCCGCCCGGCCCGGGTCTCCACGTGGCTGACCTCGGTGCCGTAGCGCAGGTCGACGCCGTGCTTCTCGGCGGCGGCGGCCATCGCCCGGGGCACCGCGTGCATGCCGCCGTGCGGGAAGTACACCCCGGCCACGGCGTCGAGGTACGCGATGACGGCGTACACGGCCAGCGCCTTGTGCGGGGCGAGCCCGGCGTACATCGACTGGAACGAGAAGATCCGCCGGGTCCGCTCGTCCTTCAAAAAGTGGTCGATGCGCGGCTGCAGCCGCCCGAACGCGCCCGCCGCGACCAGCCGCAGCAGGTTGGCCGTCACCAGGTCGCGCGGGCCGTCGAAGTTCTTCTCGATGAAGTCGGCGCGCTCCAGCTCCCACAGCCTGCGCGCGTACGCGGCGAAGCGCAGGTAGCCGTCGGCCTCGCGGGGCCCGCACACGGCCGTGATCTCCTCGGCCATGCGTGCCGGGTCGGCGATCACGTCGAGCTTCGACCCGTCCGGGAACCAGGCCCGGTAGGCCGGGTCGAGCGGGGTGAGCGTCAGCCAGTCCGCCAGCTCCTCGCCGACCGCGCCGAACGCCTCGGCGATCAGGTCCGGCATGGTCAGCACGGTGGGGCCGGTGTCGAACTCGAACCCGTCACGGACCAGCCGCCCGGCCCGCCCGCCCGGCTCGGCCTCCCGCTCCAGCACGGTGACCCGCCGCCCGGCGCCCGCCAGGTGCAGCGCGCAGGCCAGGCCGCCCAGCCCGGCGCCGACCACCACCACGTGCTCGGTGGGTCCCGGGACCGTACGCATAAGCCCTCCTCCGCGTGCCGTCATGCCGCGCGCCAGGCCACCGCGGCGGCCAGCTCGCCGAGCGCGGCACGGGTGCCGCCGTCCACGGGCGCGCCGTCCAGCGCCGCCTGCGCGTCGGCCACCCGCTCGCCGATCATCCCACTGAGCAGGTCCGGCGCTCCGGTGTCCCGGACCACGGCCGCCAGCCGGGCGACGTCGGGCCGCGCCGCCGCCAGCACCTCCTCCAGCTCGGCGAGCTGCGCCGCGTTCGCCCGGGACCGGGCGAGCAGCAGCAGCATGGTCGGCTTGCCCAGGTCGTCGCCGACCGGCTTGCCGGTGACCGCGGGCTCGCCGAACAGGCCCAGCAGGTCGTCGCGCAGCTGGAACGCCTCGCC
Organism: Catellatospora sp. NPDC049609; assembly: GCF_040675365.1. Lineage (NCBI taxonomy): Bacteria > Bacillati > Actinomycetota > Actinomycetes > Micromonosporales > Micromonosporaceae > Catellatospora > Catellatospora sp. NPDC049609. The sequence goes on from NZ_JBFAOU010000103.1 coordinate 20,638, forward strand.
GACGGCCAGCCCGTAGCGGGTGTACGCGCGGCCCAGCTCGCCGCGGGCGAAGCCGGGTCCGCTCGCCCCGGCCAGCGCCGCACCGTAGTGCAGCGGCCAGGTCGCGGTGTAGCCCGCGGTCTTGAGCCGGGCGGTGCGCAGGGCGCGCTCCGGCGACCAGGTGCGTGCGCAATCGCCGAGCACGTCCAGGAACTGGCCCGCGATCGCCTCGACGCGCATCCGGTCGTACGCGGTGCGGGCGTCGCGCAGCGTGGCGGCGGGCACGTCGGCGCGGGCCATCAGCCGGTCGGCCCAGACCAGCAGCAGGTCGCCGACGAGGATCGCGGCGGCGTCGCCGAAGTGCCCGGCGTCGCCGCGCAGCCGCTGGTCGCGGTGTGCGCCGGCGAGCGCGCGGTGGGCGGTGGGGCGGCCGCGCCGGGTCTCGGAGCGGTCCATCACGTCGTCGTGGACGAGCGCGAACGCGTGCAGCAGCTCCAGTGCGGCCAGTGCGGGCAGCACCGGGGCCACCGGTGCGTGCGGGCCGGCCACGCTGCGCCAGCCCCAGTACGCGAACTGCGGGCGCACCCGCTTGCCGCCGCCGAGCACGGCGTCGCGCGCGGCGGCCAGCAGCGGCTCCAGCGCCTCATCCACATCGGTCAATGTTACCGCCTCGGCGGCCACGAACGCGGTAAGGGTGGACTCGACGAGGTGCGGCAGGTCGGAGGCGCGTTCGGCCGGTGCCGGCACCGCGTGCCGGAGGGGGTGCGGAGCGAGCGCGGAAGAGGTGTCGTTTGCCACGCGCCCAGACTAGCGTAGAGTCGAAGTTGCGTCGATTGCTGAGTCGATTTTTGATGGGAGAGCCACGTGGAGCCCGACCTCGCCGCCGCGTACGAGCGCTGCCGCCGCCTGCACCGGCAGCACGGCCGCACGTACTACCTGGCAACGCGCCTGCTCCCGGCCTGGAAGCGGCCGCACGTGCACGCGCTCTACGGGTTCACCCGGCATGCGGACGAGATCGTCGACCAGACCGACGCGCTGGCGCCCGCCGACCGCGCCCGTGCCCTGCGCGACTGGTCCGACCGGTTCGTCGCCGGGCTGCACGGCGCGCCCGTGGACGACCCGCTGCTGCCCGCGGTGCTGCACACCATCCGCACCTTCGACATGGACCGGGCCGACTTCGCCTCGTTCCTGCGCTCGATGGCGATGGACCTGGAGATCGCCGAGTACGCCGACTACGACGACCTGCTGGCGTACATGGAGGGCTCGGCGGCCGTGATCGGCACGATGATGCTGCCGATCCTCGACCCCGCCGACCCGGCGGCCGCCCGCGAACCGGCCCGCCAGCTCGGCCTGGCGTTCCAGCTCACCAACTTCATCCGCGACATCGGCGAGGACCTCGACCGCGGCCGGGTCTACCTGCCCCAGCGCGACCTGCACGCGTTCGGGCTGAGCACGGCCGACCTGCGGCTGGCCGCGTCCCGGGGCACCGCGAGCACGCCCATCCGCGAGCTGGTGCGCTTCGAGATCGCGCGGGCGCGCGAGCACTACGCCCTCGCCGCGCCGGGGGTCACCATGCTCGCGCCCACCTCGCAGGCCTGCATCCGCACGGCGTACCACCTCTACGGCGGCATCCTCGACGAGGTCGAGCGCGCGGAGTACGACGTCTTCGCCCGCCGCGCCACCGTGCCGAACCGGCGGCGGCTGCGGGTGGCCGCCCAGTGCCTGCTCACCCGGGCCGGCACCCCGGTCGTCGCGGCCGGCGCGCAGCCCGTGCCGGAGGCGGCGCACTGATGGACCGCCTGCGTTACCTGCTCGTCCTCGCCGCGTGCCTGGCGGTCACCCTGCCGCTGGAGGCGGTCCTCGGGGCGCGCGTGTACCGCCGCCCCCGCCGCCTGCTCGCCGCCCTCGCTCCGGTCCTCGCCGTCTTCGTCCTCTGGGACCTGGTGGCGACCGCCCGCGGCCACTGGTGGTTCTCCCCCCGCTACACCACCGGCGCGACCCTGCTCGGCCTGCCCGTCGAGGAGTGGCTGTTCTTCCTGGTGGTCCCCCTCTGCGCCCTGCTCACCTTCGAGGTCCTCGGGCGCGGCCCCGCCGTCCGCCGCCGGCTCTCCCGTCGCGACCCCGCCCACCTGGCCGACCACTCCACCCAGGCCGCCCCCACGGGGGCGGCCACCCCGACCGCGCGGACCGGAGGCGGGCATGGGTGAGTACACCGTGGCCGCCGCCGTCGCCTGCGCCGCGGTGGTGGGGCTGGAGCTCGGGGTGCTGCGGACCGGGCTGCTGCGGACCTGGCGGTACTGGGCGACGCTGGCGATCTCGCTGGCGTTCATGGTGCCGGTGGACGGGTGGCTGACCCGGGCCGACGCCACCGTCGTGCACTACGACGGCGACGCGATCACCGGGCTGCGGGCCCCGTGGCACATCCCGGTCGAGGACTACGGCTTCGCGTACGCGCTGATCACCCTCACCCTGCTGCTGTGGGTCCGGGCCCGGCGGGAGCCGGCCGATGCCTGACCCGGTCGCGGCCGTGCTGCGCCACGGTTTCACCCACCTGGTGCGCCGCGACCTGCGCGGGGTGTGGCTGCGCGGCGGGCTGCCGCGCGGCCCGTTCGTCTGGGCCGCCAACCACCACACCTGGTGGGACCCGTTCGTCGCGGCGACGGTGCTGTGGCGCACCGGCCACCCCGCGTGCCTGCTCATGCGGCAGGACAACCTGGCCAGCTACGGCTTCCTGCGGCGGCTGGGCGTGTTCGGCACCCACGAGCCGCGCACCGGGCTGGGGCTGCTGCGCGACGGGCGCACCCTCGTCGTCTACCCCGAGGGCGAGCTGCGCCCGGCCGGCCCGCCCGGCCCGCTGTCGCCCGGCGCCGCCTGGTACGCCCGCCAGGCCCGGGTGCCGCTGCTGGCCGTCGCGGTGCGGGTGGTGCTGCGCGGGCAGACCCGGCCGGAGGCGTACATCTCCTGCACCGAGGTGCCGGGCGGCCGGGACGACGGCCGGACCACCGAGCAGCTCGCCGAGATCCTCGCCGCCGACCTGTCCACCCTGGACGGCCAGCTCGGCGCGGCCGACCCCCGGCAACCGCTGGCCGGCTTCCGGCGCGTGGTCGCCGGGCGGCGCAGCTGGGACGAGCGCATCGACGCGGCGAAGGGAGCCCTGACGTGGCGTTCCTGACCGGCGGACGCACCGGAGCCGGGCCTGCGGTAGCGGCCCGGCCCGCTCGGCGCGGTGGAGAGCATCCCGCCCTGGCGGTGCTGGCCGCCGCCGTGGCGGGCTTCCACCTGGTCAAGACGGCCGGGCTGCTGGCGAACACGAGGGCGTTCCCGGTGCTGGCCGAGCCGTCGATCGCCGGGTCGCCGCAGCTCCCCGCCGGGGTCCGGGGCGCGGGCAGGCCGGGGCGGCCGCGTACGTCGCTGCTGGTGCCCGCCCGGGACGAGGCCGCGCGGCTGCCGCACACCCTGCCCGGCCTGCTCGCCCAGCCCGCCGACGAGATCCTGGTCCTGGACGACGGCTCGACCGACGGCACCGCCGAGATCGTCGCCGGGTTCGCCGACCCGCGCCTGAAGCTGCTGACCGGCACGCCCCGGCCCGACGGCTGGATCGGCAAGAACTGGGCCTGCCACCAGCTCGCCGCGGCGGCCACCGGCGAGCTGCTGGTCTACCTGGACGCCGATGTCACGCTGCGGCCCGGCGCGCTGGACGCGGTCTGGGCCGAGTTCGGCCGCCAGCGCGCCGACGTGTTCTCGGTCTTCCCGCGCCAGCAGACCGGCACGGTGGGCGAGCGCATGCTGGTGCCGCTGATCGACGAGAACCTGCTGGCATTCCTGCCCCACCAGCTGCTCGACCTGCCGATCCCGGCCGCCGCGGTGGCCAACGGGCAGCTGCTGGCGTTCCGGCGCCCCGCGTACCGGCGGCTCGGCGGGCACGCCGCCGTGGCCGGGGAGATCGTCGAGGACCTGGCGCTGGCCCGGCTGGCCCGGCGCAGCGGGCTCAAGCTCGGGCTGGCCCTGGGCGGCGACCTGGTGAGCACCCGCATGTACGACGGCTACCGCAGCACCGTGCGCGGCATGGGCAAGAGCATGCGGGCCGCGCACGGCGGCAGCGACGTGCTGCTCGCGGCGAGCGCGGCGTGGCACCTGGCCGCGTACACCGTGCCGTGGCTGCGCTGGCACCGCGGCGCGGCGTGGCGGGTCGCCGCGATGCTGGGCCTGGCCGAGCGGGTGCTCGGCAACGCCAAGACCGGGCGCGGGGCGTACGCCGAGGCCGCGCTCGTGCCGTTCATCGCGCCCGCCGCGCTGCCCGTGTACGCGCTGGCGCTGCGGCGCACCGCCGTCTGGAAGGGACGCCGCTACCGGTGACCACGCTGCCCGCCCCCGCCGGCACGCCGCTGCTGGGCCACCTGTGGCGGTGGTCCACCGATCCGGTGCGCCTGCTCACCGACGGTGCCCGCACCGGCGACGTGTTCCGGCTGCGGCTGTGGCGGCCGGTGATCGTCGGGTACACCCCGGACTGGAACCGGGCCGTGCTCGGCGACCTGGACACCTTCCGCAGCGTCGGCAGCCTGAGCGGGCTCACGCCCTACCTGTCGGCGGGCGTGGTCTACCAGGACCAGCCGGCGCACGACCCGCGGCGGCGCGAGCTCAACCCGCACTTCCACGCCCGCGGCATCGCGCACCTGGCCGAGCGCCTCGACCTGGTCGCGCGGGCCGACCTGCCCGCCGGCCGGGTGGAGGCGCTGGCCTGGGCGAGCGGCACGGTGCGGCGCATGCTCAACGCCGCCTTCTTCGCCAACACCATGCCCGATCGGCTGCTGGCCGACTTCCTGCACCCGCTGCAGCAGCCCGCGCCGGGCCCGATGATCCCCCGCCCGCTGCTGTTCCGGCGGCTGGACGCCGCGATCGCCCGGATCCTGGCCGACCCGCCGCCGGGCACCCTGGCCGAGGCCCTGGCCGGGCTGGACGACGCGGTCGCCGAGATCCGGGTCGGGCTGGCCGCCGGGTACGACACCACCGCGCACACCCTGGCCTGGGCGCTGTGGCACCTGGCCGGGGCGCCGGAGTGGGTGCAGCCGGAGACGCTGCCGCAGGTCGTCGACGAGGTGCTGCGCCTCTACCCGGCGGGCTGGCTGGGCAGCCGGGTCACCGCCGCACCGGTCACCGTCACCGGCGTCGACATCCCGGCGGGCACGCTCGTGCTGTACTCGCCGCTGCTCACCCACCGCGACCCGCGGCTGTGGCCGGGCCCGCTGGAGTTCCGCCCGGAACGGTTCGACGGCGGGCGCCCCGCCTGGGGCTTCCTGCCCTTCAGCGCGGGACGGCGCACCTGCCTGGGCGCACACCTGGCCCGCGCGATGCTGCGGGCGGCGCTCACCCCGTGGTGCGAGGGCAAGCTGGCGCAGGTCGAAGGCGACCCCCGGCCCGCCGCGGCGATCGCGCTGCGCCCGGCCGGTCCCCTGTGGATCGAGCGCCGCTGGTGAACCGGCGGGGTGCGTCCGTGAAACAGGCCGTAGCCTGGACGTATGGGACAGCACGTGGACGTCGCGATCATCGGAGCGGGCCTGTCCGGGCTCGTCGCCGCCCGCTGGCTGGCCGACGCGGGACTGCGGGTGGCCGTCTACGAGGCCGGTGACGACGTCGGCGGGCGGGTGCGCACCGACGAGGTCGACGGGTTCCTGCTGGACCGCGGCTTCCAGGTGATCTGCCCGGCCTATCCGGCGCTGGCGACCGAGGTCGACGTCGACGCGCTGCACCTGCGCCCGTTCGCCCGCGGGCTGGCGGTGCGCTACGGCGGCCGGACGCACCGGCTGCGCGCCGACATCACCGCCCCCGCCGCGATCACCGGCGGGCTGCTCCCGCTGGGCGACGCGTTCGCGCTGGCCGGGCTCGGCGTACGTGGCGCCCTCGGCCCGGCCCGCCCGCTCAAGCGCGAGCCGGACCGCACCACGCTGGAGGTGCTCAAGGAGGCCGGCTTCTCCCCCGCCGGGGTCGACCGGGTGCTGCGGCCGTTCCTGGCCGGGGTGCTGCTGGAGGACCGGCTGGTCACCTCGGGCCGCTTCTTCCAGCTGGTGTGGCGCTCCTTCCTGCACGGCGGCGCCGCGGTGCCCGCGCAGGGCATGCGGGCGCTGCCCCGCCAGCTCGCCGACCGGCTCCCGGACGGCACCGTCCACCTCGGCGCGCGGGTCGAGCGGCTCACCCCGGACGGGCTCGCCGTCGCGGGCGGCCACGAGGTGCGCGCGGACGTGGTCGTGGTGGCCACCGACGCGACCACCGCGGCCGCCCTGCTGCCCGGCCTGGCCGAGCCCGGCTGGCGCGGGGTGACCACCTTCTACCACGCCGCGGACACCTCGCCCCGGCGCGAGGCGCTGCCGATCCTCGACGCCGAGCAGCCCGGCCTGGTCCGCAACACCGTGGTGATGTCGGCCGCAGCAGCCGGGTACGCCCCCGACGGGCAGGCTCTCATCGCGACGTCCGTGCTGGACACGGTCACTCCGCTGGACGAGCTGGAGCGCCGGGTGCGCGGGCGGCTGTCGGTGCTCTACGGCACGGACACCGCCGGCTGGCAGGCGCTGCGGGCGTACCGCATCCCGCAGGCCCTGCCCGCGATGCCCGCGCCGCACCCGCTGCGCCGCACCGTACGCGTCGGCGACGGCCGCTACGTCTGCGGCGACCACCGCGACACCAGCTCCCTGCAGGGCGCCCTGGTCTCCGGCCGGCGCGTCGCCAGGGCCGTGCTGGAGGACCTGCACGGGCCCGTCGGCCGGGTCCTGGTCGCCGGGGGCCCGCCCCGGCACGGGCACCGCTGAGCGTGCCGGGCC
>NZ_JBFAOU010000104.1:0-27175 GCF_040675365.1 Catellatospora sp. NPDC049609
CGTCGCCGAGCAGGCGCGAGCCGAAGTCGCGACCCTCCAGCAGCGCCGCGTGCCCGCCCGGCCGCCGATCCCCTCCTGTCGTTCCGCTGGTCACGGGCGGAATGCGGACTAGAAGCGTGCTCCGACGTCGGCGTTGTTGCTCGGGCGCAGGAACGTCGAGGAGGGGATCGACCCGTCGGCGTTGCGCGGGCCGGTGATCGTGGCGGGGTTCGTGCTCTGTAGCGACCAGGTGCCGCCGAGGTCCCACGAGTTCCCCGAGCCGCTGGAGTTCGAGCCGAGCGCGTGGCTGGTGCCGTTGGCCACGGAGAGGTTCCTGGTCAGCGTGCTGTCGGACCGGCTGAAGTTGAACCCGTTGCCCGGGTTGTCCCAGGCGGTGCAGCGCTCGATCAGGTGCTGGCCGGGGTTGTTGTTGTCGATGAACCCGCCGACCGCGTTGTCCCAGGTCATGCTGTTGCGCACGGTGTGGTTGGCGGCGACGGCGTTGCCGCCGAGCTTGAACCCGTTGCCGTCACCGGTGTAGTTGGGCAGGTTCCAGCGGTTGAAGCCGTTGCCCCAGGCGAGGCTGTTCTCCAGCAGGATCGGCGACTGGAACATCCAGTAGTCCAGCCCGTCGTCGGAGTTGTTCCACAGGCGCGCCCCGCGGACCACGTTGCCGCTGCCGGAGCCCTCCTTGATGGCCAGGCCGTCGGCGCTCTCGCCGTTCTTGCGCGGGTCGCGGTTGCCGTAGGCGTCCAGGTTCAGGATCAGGTTGTTGCCCGACGAGCCCTGCAGGTGCAGGCCGCTCTCGTAGTTGTCGCGGGTGACCAGGCGCTCGAAGACGTTGTTGTTGGTGTCCAGGCCGAAGATGCCGTACGGCCCGTTGATGATCTCCAGGCCGATGAGGCGCCACCAGTCGCCCTCGATGTGGATCGCGCCGCGGTCCGCGCGCGGGATGCTGGAGTCCACCGCGCCCGGCGTGTACGGCATGTTCTCGCCGTCGATGATCGCCCGCTCGCCGTTGTAGTTGCGCAGCGTGATGGGCTGGCTGGCGGTGCCGTTCTTGTTGAGCTGGATGTTGGTGCTCGGCGCGTACGTCCCGCCGCGCAGGTAGATGGTGTGACCGGCCTGGGCCAGGTCCACCGCGCGCTGGACGGTCTTCAGCGGCGCGCTCAGCGTGCCGGCGTTCGCGTCGTTGCCGTTGGTCGCCACGTAGAGGGTGTTCGTCGGCGGCGGCGTGGTGCCGCCCGCCTCGAACTCCAGGTAGTCGACGTTCGCCAGGCCGCCGGAGCTGGTGGGGCTGAGCCGGATCGTGTTGCTGCCGGCGTTGACGTTCACGGTCAGGGTCTTGGTGGTCCAGGCATCCCAGGTGCCGGTGCCCTCGAACGAGACGCTCTGCACCGTCGCGCCGTTCACCACGAGGGAGGCGGGCCGGGCCGTGGTGGTGCCGTTGGCGAAGCGGACGCCGAGCGTCGCCGAGCCCGCCGCCGACGCGGTGACGGTGAACTGGACGTAGCCGCCGGTGGAGTTCGTGCCGTTGCAGAACCCGGAGCCGGAGAACCCGGACCAGTTGCTGTCGATGGTGCCGACGCAGACCGCGGGCGAGCTCTCCGCCTCGTGGCGGGTGGGCGCGGCGGCCGCCATGGGTGCGGGCAGCGCGAGCACCGCGCCGACCGACAGGGCGAGGCCTGCCGTGAACGATGTGACTCTCATGTGTCTCCCAAGCTGTCGACGGCGTGCCGCGGGCGCACAGCGGTGCGGCCCGTACACCGCGGGGGCGGGTGACGCGCGAGGGTCCTGGCCCGGAAGGAACCCGGTACGTCGATGCGACCCAGTCTCTGGAAAGCGCTTGCCGGTGGCAAGGGCTGACGTTTGCAGCTTTGTTGCAGTCATTGCGATCGGCCCGCACGAACACGGGCGGGCACCAGGCGCCAGGTGGCGGCCGGATCGACCGGCCGCCACCCGACCAGCACCTCGTCCCGCGGAACCTCAGGCGGACTTGGCGCTGTAGTGGCAGACGAGCAGCAGGTCGTCGAGCTGGTCCAGGGACGCCGCGACGTCACCCGCGGCGACCGTGAGCCGCCACTGCGCCTGCTCGCCGGCCGCCTGCACGGCCACCGGCCCGAGGTCGGCCCGCTGGTGCAGCAGCGGCGGCAGCGGCGACCCGTTCGCCAGCGCCACGTCCTCCTCGCCGGGCTTGGGCGTACGCAGCGCCGGCAGCTTCGTCGGCGTGCCACCCGCGGCGGGCACGCCGAACACGTCCACCGCGCCGACGGTGAGCGCGCTGCTGCGCATCAGCGCCGGGAAGCGGTCCCGGCTCAGCGTGATCAGCTGGGTGTGCGACCCGTCCGCCGCGGCGACGGTCTTCAGCCGGTGCCACTCGCCCGGGAACTCGTGGCGCAGGCTGAACACCCGCGACAGCGGCATCCCCTCGGTGTCGGCGAGCACCTTCTTCCACCGCTCCTTGGCCTTCTGCCGCAGCTGGTCGCCGCCGTCGCGGGCGGTGTAGCGCAGGTGCAGCACGACGTCGGTGACGGTGCTCAGGTCGAAGGCGTTGCAGTCGGGGTCGATCTCGATGCGCCACCGCCCGGCCGCGCCAGCGCCCTCGAACGGCAGGTAGCGCTCGTCGTGGAAGTTCACCTCGAACAGGCCGCTGTCCTGCTGGCCACCGCTGGTGGCGATCTGCTGCACGGCCGCGAAGTCGCGCACGAACCTCGGGTCGTCGCCGTCGGCGTCGCGCTCGTACCTGCCGGCGCGCAGCGCAGGGCTCACCCGGGTCTCGTTGGACAGCATGGTCAGCCGCGCGTTGACCGAGCCGTACGGCCCGACGACCGCCGGCACGGTGATGCTGACCGACTTGATGCGCCGCAGGTAGTGGCCCGGGTGGTCGAGGTCGAACAGCAGCTCCGGCAGGTCGATCTCGCAGCGGCCGGTCTCCCGCAGGGCGATCAGGGCGAGCGGGGCGTGCTGCAGCAGCGAGACGTGCTTGGTCAGCTCGTGGTCGCGGACGTCCTGGTCGGCGTACGCCCGCTGCAGCTGCTGCAGTTGCAGTTGGAGGCGCTCACCGGCGAGCAGCCCCTTGCGCAGGCCGTCCCAGGCACCGGCCTGCACGATGTTGCTGGTGGTCAGGCCGTGCTCGAACCGGTAGCAGCGCTCGGCCTGCTTGGCCAGCTCGTACGCGTGCTGGTACGCCTGGAAGTACAGGCCGCCGAGCTGGCCCTGCAGCCAGGAGTAGAGCTCGGTGCCGGTGTACTTGCCGGTCAGGTGCGCCTGCACCAGCTCGGCCTCGGCGAGCTGCTTCTCGACCTGGCGGCGTTCCAGGACGGTCAGCTCCTTGGCGATCTCCATCGTGGTGACCTGCTTGTCGATGTCGGCCAGTTCCAGCGCGGCCGCGTTGGCGCCGATGGCGTACTCCTGGCCCCGGCGGCGGTAGCCGGCCATCTTGTCGGCGTGCTGGGCGTCGTAGCTGTCCTCGTACGACATCCCCGCCAGGTGCCGCGAGATCGCGGTCAGCGCGGGTCCGATGTGCTTGCCGCCGAACTCGATCTCGGCGCCGACGCCGAAGGGCTCGACGTGCGCGGCGAAGCTGGGGATGTAGTACGACAGGCTGGCGATGATCTCCATGGCGTTGGCGCGCACCTGCCAGTCGCGGGCCGAGTGCGCCTTGCTCAGCTGGTTGATCTCCTCCTGGATGAGGAACACGCCGTCCTGCCGCTGGGTGGCGGGAGCGTAGGAGGCCATGGCCACGACCTGGCCGGGCTCAGGGGTCTTGTCCTCGGCGCCCATCAGCCAGCGGTAGTAGCGCAGCCGCTCGGCGGGCACGTTGCGGGAGTTCTGCAGCGCCGCGAGCCGCGCGTCCGCCTCGTCCTCCTGCTTGCGCCGGGTGTCCAGGGTGGCGTTGAGCACGAGCAGCTCCTGCTCGGCGCGCAGCGCGGCCAGCTCTTCGCCGTCGCGCTGCTCCAGCGCGGCGAGCAGGGACTGGCCGAGACCGCGCAGGGTGGCGCAGGCGTCCAGCGCCCGGCGCAGCACGACCTCGAAGCGGTGCGGCGGCAGCGACGCGTTGGCGTCGGCGACGACGCTGCCCAGGTCGATGCCCTGCGCGGCGGCGCGGACCAGCAGCGCGGGGTCGATGGGCGGTTCGAACAGCGGCAGCTGCCGCACGACGCCGGCCAGGTTCATGCAGTTGCGGATCTTGAACAGCCGGTCGGCGATGGTGTCCCAGTAGCCGAGCAGCTTGTCGTTGGGCGGCACGCAGAAGTACAGGGTGCGGCCCATGCCGAGCAGGCCCGCGGACTCGGGCGCGGCGGTCAGGGTGGCGCTGTTGAGGGTGGGGAAGGCGTTCTCGAACTCGGCCGCGACGTTGCCCAGCGCGTCGAGCCTGCCGCGCATCTGCGCGAACGTCTGCGGCGCGGGCTCCCCGGCGGCGGGCGCCCGCCGCATCGCCGGGCCGCACAGCTCGGCGGCGAGGATGTAGAGGTTGGTGGCCTGGTTGATGCTCTCCATGGTGTCCTGGGCGTAGAGCTTGTCGCCCCAGCCGATCAGCGCGTCGAGGTAGCGCATCACCACGTACTTCTGGTAGGCCGCCGGGCGCATGCGGGCCAGCAGGTGCGGCTGGAACGGGTGGTCCTTCCACTCGGCGATCTGCCGCTTGAGGTCGGCGTCGCCGGAGTTGAGGCGGGCCAGCCACTGCTCGACGGACTCCTTGGGGGTGGTGCGCAGCGGCAGCACCTTCCAGTAGTCGCCGGTGCCGTCGGTGGGGTTGAAGACGTAGTGGTAGAAGCGCAGCGCCTCCTCGTAGCGGTGGTTGTCGGCGAGCATGTCGCCGATCAGCATGGGGATGTCGAAGAACAGCTCGCGCCGGTAGCCGGACTGCGCGCTGCTCCAGTCCAGGCCGGGATTGCCGGGCAGGCCGAAGTCGACGGCGTCCGACGGGTGCGGGGTGGACACCGTCCACGGGTGGGGCCGGTAGCGGTCGGCGAAGCTGGGCTTGAGCACGAGCTGCTGGTTGGCGGGGGTGAGCACGCCGGGCACGCCGTACTGCTGCAGGCGCTTGAGGTAGGCGCAGACGAACGGGTCGAAGAACGTCTGCAGCTCCACCGTGGCCACGACCTTGGGCCGGGCGAAGATCGAGCCGACCCGCTCGATCTCCAGCGCCACCGCGAGTTCCTTGGTGAGCGGCCGGTCGGCGGCCAGCGCCTCGATCCGGGGCAGTGCCTGCGTGAACTCGCCGGTGCCGCCGGTCGCGAACTGCGGCGCGATCAGCGCGGCGCGGGCCAGCGACGCGTTCGCCCCGGCCCAGCTGTTGCCGGCGAGCTCGGCGCCGTGCGCGGCCTCGGCCAGCCACGGCACTTCCGGGATCGCGATGATGTCGGTGCCCTTGGGCGTGAGGTCGAGCTGGGGGTAGATGCGTGCCGGGTCGGCGATGACGCCGCTCAGCGCCGGGGGTGCCAGCCGCAGGCGGCCGAAGTACGCCCGGTCGGCGTCGCCGATGACGAAGTAGCCGCTGTCGGCGTGGACCCAGTGCTCGGTGCCGACACGCATGCCCGGCGCCCGGCCGAGCACCTCGTCGGCGGCCACCGGCTTGCCCTTGGTCAGCGGCTTGACCTGCAGCTTGTCGTCGCGTACGCGCAGCAGCACGCCGCGGTTGAGCCAGGTCTGGTCCATCCGGGTGTCGGCGGTCATCCGGCCGTGGCAGCCGTCGAGCACGAACGTGCCCAGCGAGTACGTGTAGGCCTGGTTGCCGTCGGCGGCGAGCACGCCGTCCTCGGTGATGATCACCGGGGGCTTGTGGCTGACCTTCTTCTCGTCGTCGGCCCAGATCAGGTCACGGCCGGCGATGCACAGCACCCGCAGCCGGTCGCCCTCGATCCGGGTCTCCAGCCGCTCGATGATCCCCGGGGCCGTGGCCCTGCCCTGCGGGCTGGTGCCCGGTCCGGCGGTGGGGTCGTAGTCGTCGACCAGGATGTCGCCGCCGTCGGTGACATGCTTGGGACCCCACGCCCCGTCGCGGTACTCCGACCAGGCGAGCTGGACCTCCTGGTAGTACTGCTGCGGCTGGGCGGACTTGGCGCCGGTGGCGGCCGGCTTGGTCTTGGTGGTGAGCTGGGCCCAGAACAGGTACAGCCGCCGGTTGAAGGTGACCGCGGTGACCAGGTCGCCGCGCACGTCCACGGGCACCTGCTCCCACGGCGTCCACTTCGCGGTGCCGCCCGCGGTGACGACGTGGCGGCGGTAGTAGTACACCTGCGGGGTGTTCGCGGTGCGGCCGAACAGGTGCACGACGGTCTGCAGCTTCTCGGCGGGTTCGAAGTCGTGCTGCACGTGCACGGCGGTGACGTCGAGTTTCGCGACCGTGTCGAGCTTGCCGAGGTATCCGGCCACGGCCCGCTCGGCGCCGGACTCGGTCAGATCCTCGCTGAGCAGCGCGCCTTCGAGGTCCTTGAAGAACGGGGACTTGTCGTCGCGCAGCTGCGGCAGGATCCAGTTCTCGGGGTAGAGCAGCACCTTGCGGTTGGCCTCCCACACCCGGTAGTTCTGCATCCACCGCCAGTGCCCGGCGTCGACCGCGCTCGCCGCGACGGCCGGTGACTCGTGGTTGAGCAGGACGCGCTGGATGAACAGCTGCACCGAGGAGATCGCCTGCTTGATCCGGGAGGTGCGCATGCACGGGCTCATCTCGACGTCGATGAGCAGCTGCTGGTAGAGCCCGTTGGCGTCGCGCACGCCCAGGCGCGGAGCCAGGTAGGCGACCAGGGCGGCGCGGCGGCGGTCGCGCTGGGCGTCGCTGAGCGCGGTGGCGACGTCGAGCCAGGCGGTCTCGTCGTAGCGGGCCTTGACCGCGCGGCGGGTGTCGTCGGCGACGGCCTGCCCGGTCGGACCGTGCGCCCAGCCGGCGGCCACGGCCGTGGGCACCCCGAGGGTGGTCACGACGGTGGCGGCGTCGAGCAGCCGCTCGGCCGTGGCCGGGTCGCGCAGCGCGGGCAGCGCCAGGCCCAGCCCGGTCGGGTCCATCAGGTCGGTGATGGTGGCGGCGGGCACCCCGGCGGCGTCGGCGAGCGCGGCGGCGGCCTGCTCGTCGGTGGTCGCCGACCAGAGCCAGGCCAGCGCCCCGTCGGGCTGGCCGGGGCGGGAGCGGGCGCGGGCGTACGCGCCGATCGCCTGCGCGGCCGGGAAGTCCAGCAGGCGCTTGCCGTCGGCGCGCAGCGTCACCACCTCGGTGACCAGGACGCGCAGGTCGGCACCGGGCAGCCGGTGGCCCTCGGCGAGCACCTGGACGCGGGTGAGCAGCTCGTACGCCTGCCGCGCCGGATCGGTGACGCCGGGTGCGGCGGCCAGGTCGAGCAGGTCGGTGATGAGCGGGGTGCCGGGGACGGTGCCGCGCAGCGCCGGGCCGCCCGCGGTGCGCCGCCCTTCGAGCAGCAGCGCGACGGTGGCCGTGTCGGGCAGCACCGCGAGCATCGTCTGCCGGATCAGGGCCCGCTGCTCGCGGTCGCGCACGACGGGCAGCGCGGCGTCGAGCAGCAGCCGCAGCCGGGCGGTGACGGCGGCTTCCCGCTGGCCGGGGTCGTCGGGCAGCGGCGTGGCCGGCAGCGTCGCCGGGGCGGTGACCCCGGCGGCGGCCAGCGCGGTGGCGAGGTCGGCGAGCACGGCGCGGGGCGCGGCGTGCAGGGTGTCGGCGGCGGCGGCCCAGCCGGCGTCGGCGGTGAACGACTTGAGCTCGTCGCGTTCGGTGTCGGTGAGCGCGCCGACGACGGTGACGGTGCGGTCCTGCGGGCTGTACCGCAGCCGGGCGGCCCACCCGGCGGGGATCGCGGGCGCGGGTGCGGGTGGTGCGGGCAGCGTCGCGACGGCCTGGTCGTGGCCGGTCAGGATCGCCACGGCCGCGTCGGCGAGCGGGGCGGGGACCTGCAGCGCGGCCAGGGCGCGGCGGGTCAGCCCACCGTCGCGTTCGGTCGCGGGGTCGAGCTCGGCGGCGACGGTACGCAGCCCGTCGCGCAGCGCGGCGAGGACCCGGTCGCGTCCGGGGTCGGCGTCCGGGGTGGACAGATCGGCCAGCACGTCGGCCAACTGGGCCGGGTTGAGGTCGCCACGGTGCAGCCGCCGCACCTCCCGCACGAGGGTGCGGGCGGCCCAGTCGCCGGTGCCGGGGGCGGTGAACGGGTCCACGCCACTCAGCGTGATCATCGTGATCAGGTCGCGGACGTTCAGCTCCAGGGCGCGGGCCAGGGTCACGTGCCGGAACATGGCGCTGACCGCGGCGGTGTCCAGCGGTGTGGTGTCGTCGGAAAGGCCCAGGTGGGCGCGCAGCGCGGTGAGGTCGGCGGCGCCGGCGCGCATCCCGGCCTGCAGGGTGGGCAGGTGGTCGCCGACGGTCGCGCCGGGCAGCACGTCACCGCGCCAGTCCGGGTCGAACGCGGGGTCCAGCCGCAGCAGGGCCCGGTTGCGCAGGCGGCGGTGGTAGAGCGAGCCGGGCCGGGTCGGGTCGAGGTCGGCCCACAGCAGCACGGCCTGCGCCACGGTGAGGTCGAGGGCGCGGGCCAGCTCGGCGACGTGCGCGACGGCGGTGACGGCGGCCGCGTCGAGGTCGGCGGCGCCCAGCGCGGTCAGCGCGAGGTCGAGGTCGTCGAGCTCCCAGCCGGTGGCCCGCCACAGCCGGATCAGCCGGTCGAGGCGGACCCACTCGTCGTCGGTGAGCCAGGGGTCGTCGTCGGCCCAGTGGCGCACGGTGACGGCGTCGACGGCACGGTCGAGCGGCCCGTCGACCAGGATCGTCGCGCGGACGCGGTCCCAGGCGGATCCGGCGAGGTGCGCGGCGGCCCAGTCGGTGAACTCGCCGACGGTGCGCCCGGCGGCGGTGAGCGCGGCGGTCAGCGTGGGGCTGGGGTCGACCAGCCCGCCGGTGACGAACGCGATCAGGTCGGCGCCGGGCAGGTGCAGGCCCTGCACGGTCTCGAACGCGTGCTGGGCCGGGTTCAGGAACCGGGTGCGCAGCAGCGCCAGCAGCTCGTCGTAGTCGATCCCGGCCCGCTCCAGCAGCAGCGGCGTGTGCGGCAGCAGGCTCACCGCGTACGACGGGCCGTGCGCGGACAGGGCCTGCCAGGTGGCGGCGTCGGCGTGGCCGGTGGCGGGCAGCGCGTTGGCGGTCTGGAACGCGGTGACGGCGGCGGTCACGGGGGCGTCGAAGCGTTCGAGCGCGGGGTTCGTGCCCACGGTCAGCGCCGCGCCGGACGCGGCGAGCTTGCGCCGCAGCGTCCACACCCACCAGCCGCTCTCCCCGGCGGCCAGCGGCGGCGGGGTGACCGCGGTGAACCCGAAGCGCTCGTCGGCGGCCACCGCGGCGGCGGGCGCACCGGCCAGGTCCACGCCGGTGATCAGCTCGAACGTGGCCGGGGCCAGGCCGAGGCGCTCGGCCGCCAGGGCGTGCGCGGGCACGCCGTCGGCGAACGTCTCCAGCAGGCTCGCCCGGGGCACGCCGAGGTGGTCGAGGTGGGCGCGGGCGGCGCTGAGCGCGGCGTCGAACGGCAGGCCGTGCGGGTACGCCGCGCGGTCGAGCCGGGCGCGGGCCGGGGCGGGCGGGGTGAGGTACGCGGCCCAGTCGGTGTGCTGCGGGGCGGCCGACAGCTCGGCGGCGGTCGCGCCGTCGGTGTCGTACGCCGGGATCGCCGCCGGGTCGAGGGAGACGACCAGGCTCTCCAGGATCTCGTTGACGAGGTCGACGTAGGGGATCGTGGTGTTGGTGTTCTCGCACGTCAGCGGGATCCCGGCGAGGTCGGGCCGGCGCGCCAGCAGCACGTCGAGCGGCCGCTGCCCGGACCCGTTCGGCGTCGCCGTGTCCAGCATGTTCAGCAGGTCCACCAGGTACGCCGCCGGGCTGTACACCGACCGGCAGTGGTCGCACTCGCACCAGCTGACGTCACCGAACAGGCCGCTCCACGTCGGCAGGTGGGCGGCCACGCTCTGGTCGATCCCGGCAGCGGCCACGACCCGGTCGCCGCCCTGCAGCGCCGCGAGGTCCACGCCCAGCCGGGCGTCGACGAGGTTCACGTACGTGGCGAGCATCGCCGTCGCGGTGTGCTGCGCCTTGCTGTGGATCATCATGGCCTGCGGGGCGTCCAGGTCGGACGCGTGCGCCAGGAACGTCTGCTGCGGCAGCTGCGCGATGTCGAACGCCGACCGGTACTGCTGCGCGAGCAGCCAGTCCATCGCGGCGGGCCCGGTGCTGACCCGGTAGAGCCGCTGCGTGCGGTGCAGCTCGGGCACCAGCGCGGCGCGGGTCGGCTCGTCGATGCCGTCGAACAGCACGTCGGCGTGCTCGGCCAGGAATGGTTCGAGCCGGGTCGTGCCGATGTCGAACGCGGCCCCGCGGCCGCGCACCTGCTCCCCGGTGGCGCGGGCGAGCACGGTGGGCAGGGCGTCGCGCACGGCCGCGCCGCCCACCGCGTCGGCGGGCGCGGCGGCCAGCGACCGGGCCACCGACGCCGTCGGGAACGCCAGGTGCACCTGCCCGAGCAGGCCGGCGGCGTACACCGCGGCGCGCTCGCCCTCGTCCGTGCCCGCCGCGGCGGCCTCGGGCAGCCCGACGCGGGCCACGATCTCGGTCAGCTCGTCGTGCCGCAGGTCGAGCAGCGCCTCGGCCGAGCCGATGCCGCGCTCGCGCTGCAGGGCCGCCATCAGCGGCAGGTGCCGGTCGGTCAGCGCGTCGAGCTGCAGCGCGAACTGCGCCCGCTCGACCGTGCCCGGCTCGGCGAACGCCGGATCGGCGCGCAGCTCCTGCCACATCGCCGCCGGGTCGCCGCCGCGCCCGGCCGCGGCCCGCAGCAGGGCCCGCTGCGCCTGGGCGTCGGGCAGCGCGTCGGCCAGCACCGGCCCGTACGCGGGCCCGCCGGTGCCGGTCAGCAGCAGGTCGGGGGACAGGGCGAGGATGAGCGCGACCGCCGCGTCGAGCACCTCCTCGGGCTGCTCGGCGATGATCTGCCGCTCGATCGACTGCCGCAGGCCGGTGTGCAGCTCCTCGCGCCCGGCCAGGGTGAGCCGGGGCAGGTCGGCCAGGTGCCGGTCGCACCGGGCCAGACCGTAGAGCAGCTGCGCGTCGAGCTGCCCGTCGAACGACCGCTCGGCGAGCCGGTGCGCCTGCGCCAGCAGCCCGATCAGGGTGCGGTCGGCGCCGGTCTCCCGGGCGGCGAAGCTGACGTCGCGGTGCCTCTCCTCGTCCAGCTCGGCCGGGGAACGGCCCTCCAGCAGCGGCTCCAGCGCGGCCATGAGCCGGGCGAACTCGGTGCCGTCGGCGGGCACCCGCGCGGTCAGGGTGAGCGCCAGCTCCTCGTCGGGGCGGGCCGGGATGCCCAGCACCAGGTCGTCGGCGGTGAGCGGGGCCAGCGCCCGGTGGCCGCCGAACACTCGGTGCACGGTCGCGGTCACCCGGCTCCGGCCGGCCGCCAGCTCGAGCACCAGGTCGGCCTCGCCGCCGCCGCGGCCCTCGCCGCGCCGGAACGCCGACCCGCGGTAGGCGATCCGGAACGTGCCGTCGGCGCCGGTCTCGGCCTCGCCGAGCAGGTCGCGGCGCGCGCCGAGGTCGCGGTCGAAGGCGCGCACGGTGAGCCCGGCGACCGGCCGCCCGCCCGGCTCGCGCACGGTGCCGCGGACCGTGTACTCGCCGTCGTCCTCGGGCGGCGCGGCGCCCGCCACCAGGTCGATGCGCTCGCGGGGGCCCGGCTCGGACAGCGGCGTCGAGCTGGCGATCACCGCCCCGTTCGCGTCGTACGCGAACAGGACCAGGTCCAGCCGCTCGTCGGGCTGCTCGACGCCCGGCCCGGCCACCGCGTAGTGGCGCGGGTCGTAGCGCATCCGGTAGGCGCCCTCGGCGTCGGTGGTGGCCTCGGCCAGCAGCGCCCCGTCGACGAAGTCCACATCGAACGCGAACACCAGCCGCGCCGCCATGCCCATCCCGACGGCGTCGGTCAGCCGCCCCTCCACCACCTGGAACACGCCCAGCTCGACGAGCAGCGTGTTGAAGCGCTCGGCGCTGTCCCGGTCGAGCACCCCGGGATCGGGCGCGCGCCAGCCGTGCTGCGCCTGCAGCCGGGCCACCGCGTCGCGGGTGCCGTCGCCGTACTCGGCACGCGCGCGTTCTTCGGCGCCGACCGGCTCGCCGAACCCGACCGCGTCCAGGGCACGGTGCAGGTCGGTGATGAACTCGCCGGTCTCGCCGGGGGACTGTGAGGTGAGTGCGCGCATCAGCCGGGCCCGTCTGTCAGGGGGTGTAGGTCGGGTAGAGGCCCCAGTACGTGCCGGGTGCCGCCTTGTACACGTGCGTGTAGTAGCCACCCTGGGTGGTGACCTGGAACTCCATCCCCGCGAACGGGGTGCCGGGGGCGCCGACGAAGTCGGGTCCGCCACGGGGGAACGGCCGGATGTCGCCGGTGTGGATGAGCAGCCCGGTCGGTGCGGCGCCCCTGGCCAGCGCCCGCTCGACCGCGTGGCCGTAGGCCAGCCGCTGGCCCCACAGGCCCTGCATGGCCCAGTCCCGCTCGTAGGGCTCCATGTACTGCCCGGCCAGCACGGGATTGTTGCGCAGCCGGGCGTCGACCCGGTCGGTCGCGCCCTGGAAGACCTCCTGGACCGGCCGGTCGGGCACCTGCTGCCCGGGCAGGTTGTTCAGGTGGACCTTGCCGTCGCCCTCGCGGCGGTACGGCGGGGGAGTGCCGCCGCCCGAGCCACCGTTACCCCCGCCACCGCCACCGCCGCCGCCACCGCCGCCACCACCGCCGCCACCACCGCCGCTGCCTGACCCGCCGCCCTTGGCGCCCATCCTGCTGATGCCGGCGCCGACGAACAGGCCGGACATCACCACGTTGTCGACGGAGTTCCCCAGATTGATCATCTTGGTGGCCTCCTTCGCGTCGGCACCCAGCGCGACGGCGGCGACGCCGTACAGCGAACCGACGATGGTCGGCTGCTGGATGTTGGCGATCCGTTCACCCAGCTCGATGTTCTCCAGATCCTCGGCGGTGCCGACCCGGCCGCCCGCTCCCATGTAGAGCGTCTTGTCCTCGGGGATCACGATCGGCTCCGGCGGCGGGATCAGCGCGTCGGCGAGCACGCCGTACTCGATCGCGCCGACGCCGTACTTGTCCTGGAAGTCGCGCGGGGACATGTTCTTGATGTCCTTGGCCACGCGCTCCTTCGTGATCGGCTTGTTGGGCGTGATCACGTCCTTCTTGGTGGCCTTGAACTTCATCGCGACGCGGTCGGCCTGGTGCGCGCCGACGTCGACCCACAGCTCGGTCAGCTGCGCCGAGTCGCGGATCGTCAGGCCCTTGTCCTGGTCGTAGTAGTAGTTCGCGTTCGGGTCCTCGGTCTCGACCTTCTCGAACCCGGCGGTGCCGCCGGGGTCGGTGCAGGAGACCGGCCGGTTGTGCGCGTACGCCCAGACGTTGACGCCGTCGCCGAGCCCGATCGGGTCCGCGGCGGTCCACCGGCCCAGCCACGGCGCGTAGTAACGCGCGCCGTGGTAGGCGAAGCCGGTCTCCTCGTCGCGCTCCTTGCCGGTGAACCGGTAGCGCTTCAGGCTCACCTCCGCCCCGGCCGCCCCGGCCTGCAACGCCGTCGTGCCGAACGGGTGGTACTCCTCGTACGAGATGAGCCCGCCGACCGCGTCCAGCTCCAGGCAGGCCGAGCCAAGCAGGTCGCCGACCTGGTAGCGCAGCACCGCGGCGGGCGCGGGCACGGCCGCCCCGTCGGCGACGGTCTGCGTCTCCACCAGCGCCACCGGCTGCGCCCCGTCGAGCACGTGCAGTGTGGTGCGCTCCAGCGACACCTGCCCGTTGACGAACTCGCGGTAGCGCTCGAACCCGGAGGCGTAGACGCGCTCGCTGCGCACCACCCCGTCGCGCTCGATCACCTTGCGCACCCGGTTGCCGGCCCCGTCGTAGACGTAGTACGCGACCCCGCCGCCGCCCAGGTCGACCCGGCGCAGCCGGTGCGCGTGGTCCCAGCCCAGGCCCAGCGAGTTGACCGCCGTCATCATCCCGCCGGCGTCCTGCCCGCCCTCGTGGTAGCGGTAGGTCTCGGTGAACCCGCCGAGCGTGCTGCGGCTGAGCCGGTTGCCGTCGCGGGCCGGTTCGAGCAGGCTGCGCTCCTCGTACTCGTAGTCGCGTACCCAGGTGGTGGTGCCCGCGACGTGGCGCAGCCGGGTCAGGTTGTCGACCGGGTCGTACTCGTAGTGCTCCACGTAGGAGCGCAGCGCCCGCAGGTCGTTGGGGTGCACCCGCGCGCCGACGAACGGCAGGTCGCGGCGGCCGTCGCCGGACGGCGGCGCCGGATCCAGCGCCACCTGCCCCACCTGCTCGCGCCCGCTCGCCGCCACCAGGCGGTACGCCGCGTCGTAGGTGTACTCGCGCAGCGGCTCCACCCGCCGGTTGTCGAAGAACACCGACGCCAGGGCGGTGTCGTCGACGCGCAGCAGGTTGCCGACCGGGTCGTAGCCGTAGCGCACGTCCTGCACCACCGCCGCGTCGGTGAACAGCAGCGACGCGGCCGTGTCCGCGGTCGCGGGCCGGGTGGTGCGCCGCCGGGCGAGCTTCGCGGTGACCGGGTCGTACTCCTGCCGGGTGGTCACCCCGTTGCCGTAGGCGATCTCCACCCGGCGGCAGCGCGCGTCGTAGTCGACGTCGCGCAGGTACGCGCTCGCCCCGGCCGCGCCGCGGTGCCGCACGTCGACCCGTTCCAGCAGCCCGGCCTCGTTGTAGCCGGGCAGCACCACGCTGCCGTCGGGCGCGGTCACCGCGACGGCCTCGTTGCGCGCGTTGTACACGGTGGCGGTCGTCATCGGCTCGTCGAGCGCGGGCGGCACGGGCGCGCCCCAGTCCGGGTCGGCGGCGTACCCGATGACCAGGCGGCGGCTGCCGCGCAGCAGGTTGCCCTTGAAGTCGTAGGCCTGCGCCTGCCCGGTGGCCGGGTCGGTGCCCAGGTTGGTCACCACGCCGCCGCTGTCGTACTGCTGGTAGACGTGGGTGAGCAGGTTCAGCTCGCGCGCCTGCGCACGGGTCAGGCCGGTCGCGGGGTCGTCGCCGTACACGGTGCGCGCGACCATGATCTCCTGACCGGGTGCGGCCCCCGTCGCGCCGGTGACATGCCTGCTCACCGGGCGGCGTAGCGCGTCGTACACACCGCGCGCGGACCGCCCGCGCCCGTCCCAGGACCGGATCAGATGGCCGGAGACGTCGTTCAGCTGCCAGGACTCGCCCGCGTCGGCGCCGGCCTGGTGGATGAGGCCGCCCAGCATGTCGTAGGTGTAGCGGGCCGCGGTGCGGCCCAGCCCGTCCACCACCGCGCGCTGCAGCCCGCCGCCGTCGACGACGCTGCGGGTCACCACGACCTCCTCGATCGTGGCGCCGCCCCGCTCGAACCGGTTGTAGACCACCGTGCGCACGGCCCGCCCGGCGGGATCGACCCGCACCATGCCGGGCGTGTCGGCGTGCGCGGCGGCCTTGCGGGCCGCGTCGCGCTCCGCCGGGCCGAGCTGCCCGCCGGAGCGCCGCTGGTGCCAGGTCTGCCAGCCCGGCGGCTGCGCGGCGAAGTATCCCGCGACGTGCCCGGCGATGTCGGGATCGGTGCGCGGGTCGCCGAGCACCGTGTCGTTGGCGTCGTAGGTCGCCTGCTGCCACGGGTCGAAGACCACCTTGCCGTAGCCGTGGTCGGCGGACAGGGTGGCGATCACCCGGGCCAGCGGGTCGTACACCAGCACCGGGCTCACCCCGGTCTCGACCAGCTCCGGTTCGGACTCGAACAGCGGCGTCGCGCTGAAGAACGGCTCGTAGCGGCGTACCGGCTTGGCCTTGTTGTTGAACACCGTCCGGCCGGTGCCGACCCAGCGCCGGGCCACCTCGCCGAGCAGGGGCGCGCCGTCGCCGTCGCGGCGCAGCGCCCCGGGCAGCACGTCACCGGACGGCGTCACCGAAGCCGTCTCGCGCAGCGGGGCCGGGCCCGCCTCCGCCTGGATCTTGCGCTGGATCTCGCGGCCGAACCCGTCGGAGAAGGTCAGGCTGATCCCGATCGGGCCGGAGTTGCCGCCCGGGTCGGCCGCGTGCACCTGCCGGGACAGGCCCACCGCCACCGCGGGCTGCCCGCACCGGGCGAACCGGTGCACGTCGTACACAGTCCGGGTGGTGGCCTGCCCGAGCATCGCCGCCGCGCCCGCGTGCGGGTCCGCGGCCAGCGCCCGCAGCGCGGCCGGCGCCGGATCCGGGTCGAACCCGGTCACGTCGTCCCCGGCGAGCTGCCCCGCCTTGCCCTGCACCGCCGACGCGGCGACCATGCCGAGCGCGTCGAACACGGCCACCGTGCGGTTGCCGTTGGGGTCGGTGACCCGCCACGGCTGCAGCACCCGGTAGTCGTTGGCGGCGGTCCACACCTGCCCGGCCGCGTCCTGCGTGGAGGTCACCAGCAGGTCCGCGTCGTCGTAGCCGGTCAGCGTGACCTGCCCGAACGGGTCGACGTGCTGGCAGGGCAGGAAGAAGTGCGCCCGCGCGCGGGCCAGCTCGGCCGCCGCGGTGACCGCCGGGGCGGCCGGGTCGGCGGCCGGGCTGAGCAGCACCCGCCCCGACGGCACCCACCAGCCGCCGTCCATGGCGACATAGCCGCCCTGGTCGCCGCCCTGCCCGGTGAGCACGGCCGGGTCGGGCACCAGCGCCACCGCCGGACCGCCGCCCGCGGGGGTACGCGCGTACGCCTGCGCGAGCAGGCCCTCGGTCAGCGCCAGCGTGTAGGTCTCGTGCACCAGCGCGCGCGACTGCACGACGCCCAGCGGCAGCGGCCCGGTCAGGTCGTCGCCGCGGTACACCGTGCGCATCCGGGTCAGCGGACGCAGCATCGGCACGTCCGGCGGCGCGCCCCGCCAGTCCCAGCGCTCGAACGGCCACACCCGCTGCGGCGCCGGCGCGTCCGCGCCCACCGGGAACAGCTCCTCGACCAGCGCGATCAGCGTCGCGTAGGGCAGCGGCAGCACCCGCGTGTCCTCGATGCGCGGCTGCGGACCGCCGACCACCTCGTAGGTGGCCGCCTCGACGGGCAGCGCGATCCGGTGCCAGTCGTCCCCGGCGTGGTTCGCGACGCGGGTGGCCCGCAGCAGCAGGTGCGTGGCCTGCTGTTCGGGCAGGTCCACCCCGGGCAGCGGCCGCCGCCGGTACGCGACCGCGAGGGTGCGCAGCACCGTGCCGTACGCGTCGACCGCGACGGTCACCGTGTGCGTCATCCGGGGATCGGCCCGCCGCCGCCCGGCCACCTCGACGAGCACCCGCTCGTAGTTCAGGTCGAGCTGCTCGCGCGGGTGCACCGAGAACGCCGCGCACCGGTCCCCGTCGCCGCGCTGCAGCAGCTCCACGGTGTAGTTGCGCTCCGACACCGTGTACGGCCGGTCCTGCGCCTCGCCGCCGTCGAGGGCGTACACCTCCTGGCGCAGCAGGCTGCCGCGCAGTGCACGCGCCGCCTCCCGGCACTCGCGCGGCGACAGCGTCACCGGCGTGCGTCCCGCCGGCCCGAGCAGCGCCGACGGCAGCACCGTGTCGTCTAGCAGCAGCGCGGCGGCGTCCGGGTCGCCCAGCCCGGCGTCGTCCTCGCTCGCGTCGCCCTCGCGCCAGTAGTCGCGGGCGTAGCGGCGGGCCAGGCTCGGGCCCTCGTACCAGGCGCCGGTGTGGTACCAGGTCCGGGTCAGCGCGGGCGGCAGGTCTGAGGTGCGGTCGTGGTTGGACGCCGGGCCGCCCACCGACGGGATGACCACGTCGTCCCACTGCTCGACCATGCCGAAGCCGCGGAACTCGCGCTCGTCGCCGTCGTAGTGGCCGTGGTGGTAGGCGTAGCGGGTGGTGAACCGGTTGCCGCTGATCCCGTCGGAGGTCTGCACCTGCGAGACGACCTGCACCGGGAACGGCAGCCGGGTCGCCCACGGCCGCCCGTCGCGGGCGTCGCGCAGCGCGAACACGGTCGACGGCGTGTACCGCACGTCGGTGCGCGCGCCGAGGTTGTTGACGATCGCGGTGAGCAGGTGCGGCTTGGCGTCCATCAGCGGCAGGTACCGCAGGTGCCGGCCGGCGTCGCCGGGCAGCGCCGACGACCAGGTCAGGCACGCCGTGCCGGTGCCGAGCAGGTCCACCACCTGGACCTCGGCCGCCGCGTCCGTGCCGGGGAAGCCGTCGAGGCGGTGCGGCTCGCTCCAGGAGTTGCCGGACCGGTTGAGGAACAGCCGCGCGCCGTCGGGCGCGAGGTAGACCAGGTCGGTCGGGCCGGTGCCGTCCAGATCGGCCAGGCGCAGCCGCGCCGGGTCGAACCGCTCCGGCGTGTCGAACCACGGTGCGCCGTCCATCACGACCTTCGCCCCGAACCTGCCGTGGCCCAGGTTCGGCCAGTAGCAGACCTCGCCATTGCGGACACGCACCAGGTCGGTCAGCCCGTCGCCGGACATGTCCGCCAGGAACACGGTCTGCGTGGCCTCGGCGAACACCAGCCGCGGCCCGCCCTCGCCGGTCACCGGCACGCGCACCGCCGGGCCGAACCCGTCCTCGCCGAGCGACGGATACCAGGTGAACGCATCGCCCTCGGCGATCACCACGTCGGCGCGGCCGTCGCCGCTCAGGTCGAGCAGCCGCACCCGCGGATCGTCCACGTCGACCAGCGGCCAGGAGGTGAACGGCCGGAACCCGGCCCAGCCCGCGTCACCGTCGGCCAGGGCGTGGTCGTCGAGGCCGACGGCCGCGACGTCGCCGGGAATGCGGCGCTCCCAGAAGCCACGCACCGCATCGTCCAGCACGACCAGGTCGGCACGGCCGTCCCCGGCCAGATCCAGCCAGCGCGCGCCCGCGCTGAGACTCGCCGCCGGGCGCGGCGCCACGGGCCACGGCGCGGCGAACGCGGCCCGTTCCGCCAGCGGGCTGAGGTTGCGCCGGAACCACCAGGCCGAGCCCTCCTCGGTGAGCAGCCCGGCGACGCCGTCCCCGGCCAGGTCCAGCCAGTGCGACTCGTGCAGCCCCGACGGCAGGTGCGCCAGGGTGTCCGGGTCCACCGCGCTGCTCGCCCGCGCGGCCAGCTGCGCCGCGTCCGGCGCGGGGGAGTAGGTCAGGTCCAGCGGCGGCATCGCGACCCGCAGGTAGCGGTCCGGCGCGTCGGCGGTCGGCTGCGCCCGGTAGCCCGCCGTCTCCACGCGCACCAGCCGGGACGCCACCGGGCTCTCGTCGTAGGTCAGGTCGGTCGAGCGCACCAGGCAGTCGGCCCGCCCCAGCTCGTGCGGGAACCGGTGGAACATCAGCACCCGGCGGCACAGCCGGTGCGTGCGGATCTCGAAGCCGGACCGGTACGACGACGTCGCGTCCGGCCGGGCCGGCCACGTGCCGGCGGCGCTCGCGCGGGCGCTGACGAAGTCGCGCTGGTCCGGGCCGGACGGCAGGGGCGTGACGTGCCCCTGGCCGTAGTCGAGGACCACCTCGAACAGCCACGTGTCGTCGGGCAGCTCGCGCGGGTCGCGCACGCGGCCGTCGCCGTCCAGCGCGGGCGTCCGGTTGCCGTAGCGGACGGTGCGCAGGTAGCGCCCGGCCGGACGCTGCCGCCCGGCCTCGCTGACCTGCCCGGCCGGCACGTTCCCGGCGTCCTCGGCGGCGTACTCGTACACGATCGCGTTGCCGGTGTCCTCCTGCGCGTAGGAGACCAGCCACGAGTAGACGCGGGCCGGGTCGGCGGGGTCGGCGATGCGGGCGGCCGCGTCCCGGCCGAACACGGTGACCAGGTTCGCGCCGGACACGGTCCGCCAGAACACGTCCGCCGGGTCGGTCAGGCTGCTCCACCGCTCGACGCGGGCGTACGCCCCCTCCACCCGGGGCCGGTAGCGGCGCACCCGGTAGCCGTCGCGCACCTGCTCGGCGATGACTCCGGTGGCGTCCACCACCGGCACCAGGTCCTCGTCCCCGGCGAGCTGGAAGGTGTCGGCGTCGGGCCGCTCCCCGTGCCCGTCGCGGTAGGTCGGCAGCCCCCGGTCGGTGCGCCGGGTGATCGCGGGCACGGACAGCTGCCAGCCCAGCCCGAACGGGCCGTTGCCCGCGCCGGAGTCGTACGCCAGCGCGAGCTGCGGGCCCAGCCCGCCGCGGCCGGGGCTGACCGGCACCGGGATGCTCAGCGAGCCGGTGCCGGTGACCGGGTTGGCGGCGAACGTCTCGCCCATGCCCCGGATCGCGCCGCCGGCGCGGGGCAGCGACAGCGTCGGAGCCGTGCTCGTGGTCGGGGCAGGGGCGGCCGTCGCCGCGCCGTCGCCCGGCAGGGAAGCGCTCGCCACGACCGGCTCCTTCCGACGGGCGGGCGCCGCACTGCTGCGGGCCGCAGGCCACGGTCACGATGACGCTGCGATTGTGTCCGCCCCACCGACGAGAGTCGATCTACAGTCGGATACCTGCTATTCGGATGTACGCGCGGTGTGCCGGTTCACCAGATCTGGGCGAAGCAGCCGACGGTGACGGCCAACGTGATCACCGCGGTGGAGACCACCATCAGGGGCTTGGGCATACGCATGGGTTCCTCCGTCACTGGTGGGGTGGTTCAGCCGAGGTAGAGGTCGCGGCGGGCGGCCACGAACTCCTCGACGGTCTGGGCCGGCACGCCGGTGACGTGCGCGACGTCGTCGGACGTGCGGTCGTAGCGGTTCTCCCGGTGCAGCCGGGCCATGGTGTCGATGTGCTGCTCGGTGTGCCGCGGCAGCCCGGCCTTGGCGAGCACCTCGGTGCGCCACCGGTCCGGCGGCACGTCGACGTACGACACCGGGCGGCCTAGGGCGCGGGAGAACTCCTCGGCCATCTCCGGCATGTCGACGCTGCGCGGGCCGGTCAGCTCGTAGACCCGGCCGACGTGCGGCTTCGGGTCACGCAGCACGGTGGCCACGACGCGGGCGACGTCGTCCACGGCGACCGGGGAGGTGCGGCCGGTGCCGAAGGGCAACGCGATCGTGCCGTCGCGCCGGATCGACTGCGCCGCCAGCGTGGTGAACAGCGGATTGTCCAGGAACGACGTCGGCCGGATGTGGATCACCGGCAGGCCCGACCAGTCGAACACCTGCTCGGCCAGCCAGTGCAGCCGCTGCTGGTGCGACTCGGCGGTGCTGGTGGCGGTCATCTGCGACACCGTCATCTGCGACATGCCGACCAGCCCGGCGAGCCCGCCGTACTCGCGCGCCACGCTGGCCGCCACGGTCGCCGCGAGCAGGTGGTCCGGTGAGACGGGCATCGCGAAGTACATGCGGGTGGCGCCGTCCAGCGCGGCGGCGACGGTGTCGGGCCGGGTCAGGTCGCCGAGCACGACCTCGACGCCGAGCGCGCGCAGCCCGTCGGCGCGCTCGTCGTCGCGGCGGACCATCGCCCGCACGGGCACGTCGCGGGCGCGCAGCTTCTCGATGACGGAGCGCCCCACGCCACCGGCACCGGTGACGAGGACGAGGTCGCTGTCAGCCATGGGTCGATCTCCTTCTGGCAGCGCGGACGGTCCGCCTGCCGATCGCAACGTCAGGAGCACCTGCGCGTATTCCGCAGGCGCAGGTCAGCGGCCCATCCCGGGCAATGGGCGGGCTACATGCCGGTCCGCGACTCCCGGTGGTCCCGGTAGGTTTCGAGCAGCCGCAGCCAGACCTCGCCGATCGTCGGGAACGCCGGCACGGCGTGCCAGAGCCGGGCCACCGGCACCTCGCCCGCGACCGCGACGGCCGCCGAGTAGACCAGCTCCCCGACGCCCGGGCCGACGAAGGTGACCCCGACCACGGTGCCGCGCTCCGGGTCGACCAGCATGCGGGCGTGGCCGCGATAACCCTCGGCGTACTGGTGCGCGCCCGCCACGCGCGCGATGTCGTAGTCCACCACGTCGACCCGGCGCCCGGTCCGTTCCGCCTCCTGCGTGGTCAGGCCGACGGAGGCGACCTCCGGGTCGGTGAAGACGACCTGCGGCACGGCCACGGTGTCGGCGGTCGTCACGTGCGCGCCCCACGGGGCGTCGTCGACCGGCTCGCCCTTGGCGCGGGCGCCGATGGCGGCGCCGACCATCCGGGCCTGGTACTTGCCCTGATGGGTCAGCAGCGCCCGGTGGTTGACGTCACCGGAGGCGTAGAGCCACCCGTCGGCGACGGCGGTCACCCGGCCGGTGTCGTCCACGGGCAGCCACTCGCCGGGGGTGAGGCCGATGGTCTCCAGGCCGACGTCGGTGGTCCGCGGCGACCGCCCGGTGGCGATCAGGATCTCGTCGGCGGCCAGCTCGCCGCCGTCGGCGAGGGTGATCCGGACCTCGCCGTCCGTGCGGGCCACGGAGCCGGCCGCGGCGCCGAACCGGATGTCGACGCCCGCCTCGCGCAGCCCGTCGGCCACCAGCTCACCGGCGAACGGCTCCATCTTCGACAGCAGCCCGCCGCGGACGAGCATGGTGACCTGCGTGCCGAGCGCCTGCCAGGCGGCGGCCATCTCGACGGCCACCACGCCGCCGCCGACGACGGCCAGCCGGCCCGGCACGTGATCGGCGCCGGTCACCTCCCGGTTCGTCCACGGGCGCACGGTGTCGAGCCCGGGGATGTCGGGCATGGCCGTGGTGCTGCCGGTGCAGACGCCGACGGCATGCCGCGCGGTGAGGTGGATCGTCTCGCCGTCCGGGGTCTCGACCACCACCCGCCGGGGGCCGTCGAGGCGCCCGTGGCCGCGGATCAGGTCGACGTCGACCGACTTCAGCCAGTCGACCTGGTCCTCGTCGTGCCAGTAGTTGACCATCTTGTCGCGGTGGGCGAGCACCGCGGCGGCGTCCAGCGGGCCGGCGACCGCCTTCGGCACGCCGGGCGTGCGCCGCGCGTCGGCGCGGGCGAGCATCGGCCGCAGCAGCGCCTTGCTGGGCTCGCAGGCCCAGAACGAGCACTCGCCGCCGAGCAGCTCACGTTCGACGATCACGGTGCTGAGCCCGGCGGCACGGGTGCGGTCGGCCAGGTTCTCGCCGACCGGGCCCGCCCCGATGACGATCACGTCGTACGCGCGGCTCGTCCCGTCCGTCACTGCTTCGTCCATCTCTGCTCCTGTGGTTCGGTCGGATCTTCCGGCCGGACCGCTGGGCGCGGAGCCCGCGCCCAGCGGCCACGATCGGTGTGCCGCCTGGTCAGCGGCCGGGGGCCCGCTCCTTGACCTCCTGCAGCACCCAGCCGTTGCCGTCCGGGTCGCGGAAGGTGGCGAAGGTGCCGTAGTCGGCGCGGGCGGGGTGCGGGCCGGCGAGCCGGGCCTGGTCGCCGCGGTGGACGATCTCGCCACCCTCGTGGCCGTGGTAGAGCAGCCCGCCGCCGTCGTGGAACACCTCGCTCACCGCGATGCCGCGCCCGACGAGCTCCGCACGGGCTTGCTCGATGTCCTCGACGACGAGGTACAGGCCCTGGACCGAGCCCGGCGCCGCCGAGGTGAGCCCCGTGCCGAACATGATCGAGCACGCGGAGCCGGGCGGCGTGAAGTGCACCGCGCGCCAGTCCGCGCTGGGAGCCTTGTCCAGATCCAGTCGGAATCCCACCGCCTCGTAGAAGGCCCTGGCCCGATCGACGTCGGACACGGGCAGCACGATGACTTCGAGTTTCAGGTCCATGGAGATTGTCCTTCTTTCTCACCCCGGTCGCATGGCGGACCGGTCTTCTGGTGCGGTCCTGGTGGCCCATGCGCCGTCCGGTGATACGAGCATATGCTCCTATTGTGGAGGCGACCAGCTGCGGAGCGCCCCGGGCGACCGCCGGCAGGCCCTGCCTGAGCGGGTCCTTCGCATCTGCGAGCACCTGCTCCTATCCTGGGGTGGGAAACCTTGGAGGAGACGATGGCCACGGCGGAGACGACAGTCGATCGGTGCAACAACCTGACGCTGCGCAAGGCCGCCCGGTACCTCGGCGCGACCTACGACAAGGCGCTGGCGCCGGTCGGCCTGCGCGCGACG
This sequence comes from Catellatospora sp. NPDC049609, assembly GCF_040675365.1. NCBI lineage: Bacteria > Bacillati > Actinomycetota > Actinomycetes > Micromonosporales > Micromonosporaceae > Catellatospora > Catellatospora sp. NPDC049609. Next base: position 23,935 of record NZ_JBFAOU010000104.1, read on the forward strand.
CAGTTCAGCATCCTGCAGAAGCTCAGCGTGCACGGGGAGATGACGATCGGCGGCCTCGCCGACATGATCGCGATGGACCGCACGACGATGGCCACCAACCTCAAGCCGCTCGCGCGGGAGGGGCTGGTCACCATCGAGGCGTCGGCGGCCGACCGCCGCGCGCGCATCGTCACCCTCACCCCCGACGGCCTCTCCCGGGTGAAGGCCGGGATGCCGATGTGGCAGGCGGCGCAGGACCGGTTCGAGGAGAGGTTCGGCGCGGACGAGGCGGCCCGGCTGCGCACGTCGCTCACCGCCGTCCTCGACACGGGTTTCCAGCCCTGGGCCGAGTAGGCCGCGGCCCGCGGGCTCAGCCGAAGGTGAACGCGTACGCCTCGGCGCCGGGCTCCGCGAACGTGATCTCCAGCGTCCGCTCGCGGACCCTGCCCTGCTCCCGGACGAGCTGGTACATGCCGCCGTCGTCGAGCAGGCCACGGCCGTCCGCGTCGGTGTGCACGCCGTGCGAGCCGCCCGGCGGGAAGCCATGATCGCCCGTGGGAGCCGACCCTGTTTGCCGTGGGCGGGCGGCGGGCATCGCTGCCGCAGCGGCGTCGCCCGCCGACCGGCTGCGAAGCCGGCCCGGCGCGCCGCTGTTCCGCCGTCCCCGCACGCACCTGTGCGGGCACCGGCGGCCGCTACTTGGGGAGGATCGCATGCAGCGCACAGGAGACAGCCGATGCTCACGCCCGGCCCGGCCGAGCACCGTGGAGCGGGTCCGATGAGCGACGACGTCGAACTGCAGAGCCGCTGGCTGCCCAGCCGGGCGCTCGACTGGTACGCCCGCGTGGTGGTGTGGCTGCGCTGGCCGGTGATCGCGGCGTGGATCGCGGTGACCGTGGGCGCCGTGCTCTACCTGCCGCCCCTGGGCCACGGCGGCAACGATCTCGGCCAGCTCGTCTCGGCCGACAATCCCGCGGTGCGCAGTGAGGTCCGTTCGTTCGAGAAGTTCGGCCTGCCCCTGCTGAGCCGGGTCGCCATCGTGCAGCGCAACCCCGACGGCCTGTCGCCCGCGGTCCAGGCCGAGGCGCTGCAGCGGGCCCGGGCCGTCAGTGAGGGCGCCTTCCCCGACGCCGTACCGATTCTCGCGGCGGTGCCGGTGACCAACGCGCTGCAGGTCTTCCCGGGCTCCCGGGAGAACGGCACCACGGTCATCACCATGCTGTTCACCGAGCCCGACGTCACGTTCGCCGCGCAGAAGGCGGCCGCGGAGAGGTTCGTCGCCGAGCACTACGACGCCGATGACAGCGTCGTCGGGGTGACCGGTTCCGTCCCGGCCCGGGTCGAGCAGGGCGAGCTGGTGCTGTCGTCGCTGCCCTGGCTGGAGGCCGTCACCGTGGCGGCCGTGTTCATCATCGTCGCGCTGGCGTTCCGCTCGCTGGTCGCGCCGCTGCTCGCGCTGGGGGTGGCCGGGGTCGCGATCCTGCTGACCCTGCATGTCGGCGGGGCCCTGGCCGAACGGTTCGGCCTCGCGGTCCCGCAGGAGACCCAGCCGCTGCTGGTGGCGCTGCTGCTCGGCGTGGTGACCGACTACGTCGTGTTCTACCTGTCGGGGGTGCGCACCCGCCTGGCCGCGGGGGACGGCAGCCGGCAGGCGGCCCGGCACGCCGCGGCGCGGTTCACCCCGATCATCGCCACGGCCGGTGCGACCGCGGCGGCCGGCACGGGTGCGCTGATCGTGGCCGACTCGGCCGCGTTCCGGGCCTTCGGTCCCGGTATGGCCGTGGCCGTCCTGATCGGCATGATCGTGTCGGTCACACTGGTGCCGGCGCTGCTGGCGGTGCTCGGCTCGGCCGCGCTGTGGTCGCCGTGGCGGCGCCGTAGTGCCGCGGCCGACGTCGACCCGGACGCGGACGCCGATCTCGACGCCGACGTCGACGGCGCGGCCGACGGCGAGCCCGCGGAGTCCACGGGCGGACGCTGGGCGAGGTTGCTGACCCGGCCGTGGGTCGCGCTGCCGGTCCTGCTGCTCTGCGCCGGCGGCCTGGTCGCGGCGGCGCTGCCCGCCCGGCACATGAGCCTGGGCGTGTCGTTCGTGGAGGCGCTGCCCGCCGACCACCCGGCGCGCCAGGCGGCCGACCAGGCCGAGGCCGGGTTCGCCGCGGGCATCCTGTCACCCAGCGAGCTGCTGCTGGAAGGCGCGGGTGTGGCCGGCCGGCAGCAGCAGCTCACCCGGCTGCAGCAGTCGCTGGCCAAGGCGCCGGGCGTCGCCGCCGTCATCGGTCCCGCCGACGACGCGATCCCCGCCCAGCTCAACCTGTTCCGCTCGAAGGACGGCTCGGCGGCGCGATACCTGCTGATCCTCGCCGACGAGCCGCTCGGCGCGACCGCGGTGCAGACCCTGGCCAGGCTGCAGGAGACCCTGCCGGGCATGCTCGCCGACGCGGGCCTCGAGCAGGTGCGGCCGAGCCTCGGCGGGGACACCGCCCTGGCCAAGGTCATCGTGGACCAGACGGTCAGCGACCTCGGCCGCATCGCCCTGGCCGCGCTCGCCGCCAACCTGCTCTTCCTGGTGCTCTACCTGCGCGCGCTGTGGGCTCCGCTGGCGCTGCTGGCCTGCAGCGTCCTCGCCATCGGGGCCACGCTCGGGGCCACCACCTGGCTGTTCCAGGACCATCTGGACGCGGACGGGCTGACCTTCTACGTGCCGTTCGCCGCGGCGGTGCTGCTGGTCGCCCTGGGGTCGGACTACAACATCTTCGGCATCGGCCCGGCCTGGCACGAGGCGCGCAGGCGGCCGCTGCGCGAAGCACTGGCGATCACCCTGCCGCAGTCGGCCCGCGCCATCCGCACTGCCGCGTTCACCCTCGCCGTGAGTTTCGGCCTGCTGGCGATCGTGCCGCTGCGCCCGTTCCGGGAGCTGGCGTTCGCCCTGTCGGTGGGCATCCTCATCGACGCGTTCGTCGTCCGGTCGGTCCTGGCGCCGGCGCTGCTGTCGGTCATGGAGGCGATGGGCGGCGGTCTGCGCCGCGTACGCCGGGTGGTGCACATGCGGCGTCCCGCCGAGGTCACGGCCGAGCCGGTCGCGGCGTCGCCGGTCGGGGTGCCGCCGCGGGACGCACCCGAGGCCCCCGTGCGCGACTGAGAAAGCCGGGCGGCCGGAGGCATCAGCCACGAACTCGGCGATGGGGCGGACCGCCTCGATCGCCTCCCCGCGCGGGCGGGGCGCCTCGCGCTGATCCAGCACGACCCCGCCGAGCCCGAC
>NZ_JBFAOU010000105.1:0-26970 GCF_040675365.1 Catellatospora sp. NPDC049609
CCGTCGGCGCCGCCGAGGACCTGAGCATGGAGTTCCTCGGCTTCGACAAGCCCGCGCCGGCTCCGATCGCGAATTCGTCATCCAGATAGGCCAACGTCTATGGCAAAACGGGTCGGCCCCGCGTGGTCGGTTCAGTACGCCGGGTTCCAGAGGTCGCGGATCGAGTCGCGTACGCAGTCGTCGCGCAGGCGGCCGCAGGTGCACAGGTGCTCGTCGGGCTCGGGCTGCCGGTGGTGCTCCGCCCCGGGCGGGTCGCCGGTGTCGGTGACGGCGGCTTCCGGCAGGGGTGCGGTTTGCGTGGTCATGTCGTGACACCTCCTGCTATGCAGGACTCTACGGGATGGGCCCCATGACGGGGTGACGTCTGTCACTATTGCCGCCCGTCATGGCGGGTAGATGGATGGCGGCAATAAATTACTCGTCAGTAACCAGCGGTGGACCGGCAAAAGTGGCAACGTCCACAGCCGGTCGAGCTTGACCCGCGACGCGTCAGGCGACAGCCTTGCGGCGAGGGCATGAACGTCCGTTCAACTCAGGAGGGTCGTCAGAGCGCGATGAAGATCGTCGTACTTGTCAAGCAGGTGCCGGACTCCGGCGCCGAGCGCAACCTGCGCGCGGACGACAACACCGTCGACCGCGCCTCGGCCAACAACGTCATCAACGAGATGGACGAGTACGCCATCGAGGAGGCGCTGCGCCTGCAGGAGGCGCACGGCGGCGAGGTGACCGTGCTGACGATGGGTCCGGAGCGGGCGACCGAGTCGATCCGAAAGGCGCTGTCGATGGGCCCGGACGGGGCCGTGCACGTGCTCGACGACGCCCTGGCCGGCACCGACGCGCTCGGCACCAGCAAGGTGCTCGCCGCCGCGATCAGCGCGCTCGCGCCCGACCTGGTCATCGCCGGCGCGGAGTCGACCGACGCCCGCGGCCAGGTCATCGCGCACATGCTCGCCGAGCGGCTGGGCTACGCGGCGCTGACCGGCGCCCGCAAGCTCACCGTCGAGGGCTCGCGGCTGACCGTCGAGCGCCAGACCGAGGAGGGGTACGAGGTCGTCACGGCCGCCACCCCCGCGATCGTCAGCGTGTGGGACACCATCAACGAGCCGCGCTACCCGTCCTTCAAGGGGATCATGGCGGCCAAGAAGAAGCCGGTGGACACCAAGTCGCTGGCCGACCTCGGCGTCGACGCGGGCGAGGTGGGCTGGGCGGGCGCCGCCACCACCGTGCTGTCGCACAGCAAGCGTCCCCCGCGCAGCGCCGGCCAGAAGGTCGCCGACTCCGGTGAGGGTGGCGTGGCGCTGGTCGAGTTCCTGTCGTCCGAGAAGTTCGTCTGAGAGGCGTGCCGACAAATGGCTGAGGTTCTGGTAGTCGTCGAGTCCTCCGGCGGCACGGTCAAGAAGGTCACGCTGGAGATGCTGACCCTGGCGCGCTCGCTCGGCGAGCCCGCCGCGGTGGTGCTGGGCGCGCCCGGCGCGGCCGCCGGTCTGGTCGACAAGCTCGGCGAGTACGGCGCCACGAAGGTGTACGCCGCCGAGAGCGACGACATCGACAACCACCTGGTGGCGCCGAAGGCCACCGCGCTCGCGCAGCTCGTCAAGAGCGTGTCGCCCGCCGCGGTGCTGATCGGCTCCACCCAGGAGGGCAAGGAGATCGCGGGCCGGCTCGCGGTCAAGCTGGACAACGGCGTGCTGTACGACGCGGTCGAGCTGGCCGCCGACGGCACCGCCACCCAGGTCGTGTTCGCCGGCTCGACCATCGTCAAGTCGAAGGTCACCAAGGGCCTGCCGCTGGTCACCGTGCGGCCGAACTCGCTCACGCCCAGCCCCGCCGCGGCCACGCCGTCGGTGGAGCAGGTCGACGTGGCGCTGTCCGACGCCGACAAGCTGGCCGTGGTGACCCAGCGGGTGGCCGAGGCCAAGGGCGCCCGCCCCGAGCTGACCGAGGCGTCGATCGTCGTCTCCGGCGGCCGCGGCGTCGGCTCGGCGGAGAACTTCAAGGTCGTCGAGGAGCTGGCCGACCTGCTCGGCGCGGCCGTCGGCGCCTCGCGCGCCGCCACCGACTCCGGCTTCTACCCGCACGCGTTCCAGGTCGGGCAGACCGGCAAGACGGTGTCCCCGCAGCTCTACGTCGCGCTGGGCATCTCCGGCGCGATCCAGCACCGGGCCGGCATGCAGACCTCGAAGACCATCGTCGCGGTGAACAAGGACACCGAGGCGCCGATCTTCGAGCTGGCCGACTTCGGCGTGGTGGGCGACCTGTTCCAGGTCGTGCCGCAGGCCGCCGAGGAGATCCGCAAGCGCCGATAGGCGTACGTCGCGACGAGGGCCCGGCAGGTCGCCCCTGCCGGGCCTTCGCGCGTCATCGATCCCTGCCCCGCGAACGGCGTACGCCTGGGGCACGTGTAAGCACCGTTACGGCTAGGCTTGGCGGCGAGATGGCCTACCTTGATCACGCGGCGACCACGCCCATGCTGCCCGAGGCGCTGGACGCCTACGTCGCCACCGCTCGCGAGGTCGGCAACGCGTCGTCGTTGCACGGCCCGGGCCGTGGTGCCCGCCGCCGGGTGGAGGAGTCGCGCGAGCGCATCGCCGCCGTGCTCGGCGCCCGCCCGTCCGAAGTCGTCTTCACCAGCGGCGGCACCGAGAGCGACAACCTGGCGCTGAAGGGGATCTACTGGGCCCGCCGCACCGCCGACCGGCGCCGCGTGCTGGCCGGCGCGGTCGAGCACCACGCGGTCACCGACGCGGTGCAGTGGCTGGCCGACCACGAGGGCGCCGAGATCACCTGGCTGCCCGTGGACGGCACCGGCCGGGTGCTGCCGGAGGCGTTTGCCGAGGCGCTGGGCGACGACGTAGCCATCGCCACGGTCATGTGGGCGAACAACGAGGTCGGCACCGTGCAGCCGGTCGCCGAGCTGGCCGGGCTGGCCGCGGCCCGGGGCGTGCCGATGCACACCGACGCGGTCCAGGCCGTGGGCCAGGTGCCGGTCGACTACGCGGCGGCCGGGGTGTCCGCGCTCACCGTCAGCGGCCACAAGCTGGGCGGGCCGCTCGGCGTCGGCGCGCTGGTGCTGGGCCGGGACGTGGCCTGCACGCCGCTGCTGCACGGCGGCGGCCAGGAGCGCGACGTGCGCTCCGGGACGCTGGACGTGCCCGCGATCGTGTCCTTCGCCGTCGCGGTCGAGCACGCGGTCAAGCACCAGGAGCAGCACGCCCAGCGGCTGTCGGCGCTGCGCGACGAGCTGATCGCGCGGGTACGCGCTGCGGTGCCCGACGCGGCGCTCAACGGCGCCGCGCCCGACGTGCCCGGCGCGCGGCTGCCCGGCAACGCGCACTTCGGCTTCCCCGGCTGCGAGGGCGACGCCCTGCTGCTGCTGCTCGACGCGCAGGACATCGCGGTCTCCACGGGTTCGGCCTGCTCCGCCGGCGTCGCCCAGCCCTCCCACGTGCTCCTGTCCATGGGCGCCGACCCGCCCGCCGCCCGCTCCTCCCTGCGCTTCACCCTCGGCCACACCAGCACCCGCGCCGACGTGGACGCGCTGATCGCGGCCCTGCCCGCCGCCGTGGACCGCGCCCGCCGCGCCGGCACCTCCCGCTGACCGCCAGATCGTCGATCATGAAGTTGTGTCGCCGACACGCCGCTGACCCGTGACATAAGTTCATGATCAACGGGGGTGGGGGGTGGGGGCGGGTAGGCTGTGGCGGTGCGTGTTCTAGCGGCGATGTCGGGCGGGGTGGACTCGGCGGTGGCGGCTGCCCGGGCCGTGGCGGCCGGGCACGACGTCACCGGGGTGCATCTGGCGCTGTCGCGTAATGCCGCGACGCACCGGACCGGGGCGCGGGGGTGCTGCACCAAGGAGGACGCGCACGACGCGCGCCGGGCGGCCGACGTGCTCGGCATCCCGTTCTACGTGTGGGACATGGCCGAGCGCTTCCACGAGGACGTGGTCTCCGACTTCGTCGCCGAGTACGCCGCGGGGCGTACGCCCAATCCGTGCCTGCGCTGCAACGAGAAGATCAAGTTTGCCGCGGTGTTGGACCGGGCGCTCGCCCTGGGCTTCGACGCGGTGGTCACCGGCCACCACGCCCGCCTGGGCGCCGACGGTCTGCTGCGCCGCAGCGTCGACCTGGCCAAGGACCAGTCGTACGTGCTCGCGGTGCTCAACCGGGAGCAGCTCGACCACTCGATCTTCCCGCTCGGGGACTCGACCAAGGAGCAGGTGCGCGCCGAGGCGCACGCCCGCGGCCTGGCCGTCGCCGACAAGCCCGACTCGCACGACATCTGCTTCATCGCCGACGGCGACACCCAGGGCTTCCTGCGCACCCACCTGGGCAGCGAGCCCGGCGACATCGTCGACGCCGCCAGCGGCGAGGTGCTCGGCAGGCACGACGGGGCGTACGCGTACACCGTCGGCCAGCGCAAGGGCCTGGCCCTCGGCCGGCCCGCCCCCGACGGCCGCCCTCGGTACGTGCTGTCGATCACGCCGGTCACCAACACCGTCACCGTCGGCCCGGCCGAGGCGCTCGAGGTGTCGCAGATCGACGGCGCGCGCACGGTGTGGACCGCGGGCGATCCGCCCACCGGCCCCGTCGAGTGCGAGGTGCAGCTGCGGGCGCACGGCCGGCCCACGCCCGCCGTCGTCGAGCTCGACGGCGCCGCCATGAGCGTCCGGCTGCGCCGCCCGGAGCGCGGCATCGCCGCGGGCCAGGCCGTGGTCGCCTACCGGCCCGACCCGGCCGGTGACATCGTGCTGGGCAGCGCCACCATCACCACCGCGTCGTGACCCGCCGGCCCGTGGGCCGAGGACACGCCGGATACCGCACCATGAGCGCGCCGTACGGCGCACATCGGGGAGAGCTGACATGACGGAGCCCGTCGCACCGCTGTGGCCCGCCGGATCGGCGACCGGTATCGGCTCGCTGCCCGGCACCGACATCGCCGAGGCGGTGAAGTTCACCCTCGGCGAGCTGCCCGAGCTGCCGTACCTGCCGGAGCTGCCCGCCCGCGGCCCCGGCGCCGACATGATCGGCCGCAGCGCGGGCCTGCTCGTGGAGTTCCCGGTTGAGCTCTACACCGGCCGGTGGCGCGTGGCCGGGGGCGCCGGCCGGGAGCTGCGCCGGGCGTACGACCTGCGCGAGCGCGACCTGGACCAGCTCACCGAGCAGGCCGAAGGGTTCACCGGCACGCTGAAGGTGCAGTCGGCCGGGCCGTGGACGCTGGCCGCCTCGATCGAGCTGGCGCTGGGCGAGGCCGTGGTATCCGACCACGGCGCCGCCCGCGACCTCGCCGGCTCGCTCGCCGAGGGCCTCAAGGGGCACGTCGCCGAGGTGCGCCGCCGGGTGCCCGGCGCGAACGTGCTGCTCCAGCTCGACGAGCCGTCGCTGCCCGCGGTGCTGGCCGGGCGCGTGCGCACCGCCAGCACGCTGCACACGTACCGCTCCGTCGCGCCGTCCACCGCGCGCGACACGCTGTCGTCGGTGATCTCCGCCGCCGGGGTGCCGGTGGTGGTGCACTGCTGCGCGCCCGACGCCCCGCTCGCCCTCCTGCGGGAGGCCGGGGCGGCGGCGCTCGCGCTGGACCTGGACCTGGTCGGCGTCGGCGCCGAGCGGCTCGACGCGCTCGGCGAGGCGATCGACGCCGGGTTGGGGCTGTTCGCGGGGGTCGCCCGGACCACGCCGCCGGCGAACGGGAAGCGGCCGGACGCCGCCGCACTGGCGGACCGCGTCCGGCGCCTGTGGCGCGACCTCGGGTTCGCCGACGAGCTGCTGGCGCAGCGCGTGGTGGTGACGCCCACGTGCGGGCTGGCGGGAGCGTCGCCCGCGTACGCCCAGGCGGTCCTCAAAGCCTGCCGCGAAGCCGCCCGCCGCCTCACCGATCAGTAGGCCCACCCGCCCGCGCCCCCCGCTCCGCGCCGCACCCACCGCGCAGCTCCGCGCTGGGCTGGGTGCCTTACGGGCGCGCGGGGGTCGGCTCGGGTAGGTGGAGTACGCCGAAGGCGTGGGCCAGCAGGGCCGGGTCGCCGGTGACGGTCACCGTGTCGCCGGCCAGGGCCGCCGCGGGGCTGAGCGTGCCGCGGGTCAGGGCGTCGAAGGCGGCCAGGTCGCAGGTGACCGTGAGGTCCGCGGGCACGGGTGCCGGGCCGGAGCGGGCGTGCACCGCGCCGTCGTCGGCCGTCACGTGGAACACCTCGTCGCCGACGTGGAACTGGTACGTCTCGCGTAGCCCGGCGGTGGCCTCCGGCGGGGCGTGTTCGGCGAGGTAGAGCGCCATGAGGTCGGCGCGGGCGGTGGCCGGGTCGACCTCGTCGTCGAGCGGCAGCCCGGCACCCCAGGCGGCGAGTTCGGCCAGCAGGGGCCGCAGCCGCTCGCCGTACGCGGTCAGCTCGTAGGCGCGCACGTCGGCGGCGGCCGGCAGGGCGCGCCGGGTGACCACGCCGCTGCGTTCGAGGAGCTGGAGGCGTTCGGCGAGGCGGTTGGTGCCCATGGCGGGCAGCAGGCCGAGCAGTTCCTTGAACCGCTTCGGGCCCAGCAGCAGCTCGCGCACGATGAGAAGGGTCCACCGCTCGCCGAGGACGTCGAGCGAGCGGGCGATCGGGCACATCTGGCCGTAGCTCCGCTTGGGCATGGATCGAGCATACCTTTCGCATGGTGCGAGCTATATGATTCGTATCTCAGGACGACCGCTATATTCTTCGTATAGCTTGGCTGGTGAGAGACCCACCAGGAGGCGAGCATGAAGATCGAGGGTTCCGTGGCGCTGGTGACCGGCGCCAACCGGGGGCTGGGCAAGGCGTACACCGAGGCACTGCTGGCACGCGGGGCGGCGAAGGTGTACGCGACCGCCCGCGACGCCGCGTCCATCACCGATCCGCGGGTGGTCGCGCTCCGGCTCGACGTCACCGACCCGGCGTCGGTGGCGGAGGTCGCGGAGCAGGCGAAGGACGTGCAGCTGCTGATCAACAACGCGGGCATCGCGACCGGCGCGGGTGTGCTCGACGGCGACGAGGCGCTGCGCCGCGAGATGGAGACCAACTACTACGGGCCGGTACGCGTCGCGCGCGCGTTCGCGCCGATCCTGGCGGCCAACGGGGGCGGCGCGGTGGTGAACATGCTGTCCGCGCTGTCCTGGCTCAGCCTGCCCAACACCGCGGGCTACTCCGCGTCCAAGGCGGCCGCGTGGGCGGCGACGAACGCGTTGCGGCTGGCGCTGCGCGAGCAGGGCACGCTGGTGACCGCCGTGCACGTCGGCTACATCGACACCGACATGGCCGCCCATGTGGACGGCCCGAAGGTCGCGCCCGGCGACGTGGTGGCGCAGGTGCTCGACGCCGTGGCGGCCGGGCAGCACGAGGTGCTGGCCGACGACACCAGCCGCCGGGTCAAGTCGGGCCTGTCCGGCGACCTGCGCAACATGTACCCGGCCCTGACCTGACCCCCGCTGCCGGTCGCGGCAGGCGTCCGCCCGTGGCCGTGAGAGCGGCCCGGGCGGGTGCGGGTGGTCTTGCGGCGGGGTGGAAGACTGCCGCGGGTGACGGTGACTGACGCGGCCAGCGGGTCGCTCTTCGGGTTGGCGTACGGCGACGCGCTGGGCAAGCCGACCGAGTTCCGCAGGTATGACCAGATCACGGCCGAGCACGGCCCCGGGGGGCCGCGCGAGCTGCCCGAGCCCGCGCTGGTCACCGACGACACGCAGATGGCGCTCGCGGTGGCGTGGGCGCTGCGCGAGGCCGCCGCGCCCAGCCCGCAGGAGCTGGAGCCGCTGCTGCGCGCCAGGTTCACGGCCTGGGCGAAGAGCCCGGAGAACAACCGCGCCCCCGGCATGACCTGCCTGAACGCGTGCGCGAACCTCGCGGCCGGCATGCCCTGGCAGCGGGCCACCGTCGCCGGCTCCAAGGGCTGCGGCGCCAACATGCGGGTGACGCCGGTCGGGCTGGTGGCGGCGTACGACTTCGAGACGCTGGCCGGGATCGCGCAGCTGCAGGCGGGCCTGACGCACGGCCACCCGACGGGCCTGGCCGCCGCCGAGCTGACCGCGCTGGCCGTGCGGCTGCCCCGCGACGGCGTGCCGCTGGCCGACCTGCCCGGCCTGCTGCGCGACCGCTGCGCCGAGCAGCGCACGGTGTACCGGGAGGACTGGCTGGGCGACCTGTGGCAGCGGCCCGGGGTGACCAGCCCGGCGGAGTTCATCGCGCGGGGCTGGGACGAGTGCGCCGACGCGCTGGACCGGCTGGTCGCCGCGCTCGGCCGGCCCGACTCCGGCGGCGACGTGTGCCAGGAGACCGGCGAGGGCTGGGTCGCCGAGGAGGCCCTGGCCTCGGCGCTGCTGGCGGCGCTGCGGCACGCCGACGACCCGGTGGCCGCGCTCGGCCGGGCCGCCGCGACCGGCGGCGACTCCGACTCGATCGCCTGCCTGGCCGGTGCCTTCCACGGCGCCGCGGCGGGCATGGCGATCTGGCCGGCCGCCTGGGCCGAGCGCATCGAGTACGCCGACCAGCTCGCCGCGCTCGGCGCCGCCTGGGACTGAGGCTCGGCGCCGCAGGGCTGACGCTCGGCGCTGCCGGGGACTGACCGGACGGACCGTCGCGGTGGACTCCGGCGCTGCTGGGCGAGGCGACGGTCCGGCGGAGCGGACCCAAGCGGGCACGCGGGGCGCGGCTCGCGGTGTCGGTGGTTGCGGTTACCGTGCACGGGTGACCAGTGAGGTAACCGACAAGGTCCGGACGCGGTACGCCGAGCTCGTGGCCAAGATCAACGACGCGCAGCACCGCTACTACATCGACGACGCGCCGACGCTGTCCGACGCCGCCTACGACGAGTTGATGCACGAGCTGGAGGCGCTGGAGCTGGAGTTCCCCGAGCTGGTCTCGCAGGACTCGCCGACGCAGCGGGTCGGCGCGGGCGAGTGGCTCGGCTTCGCCGCGGTCGACCACGCCGAGCGGATGCTCAGCCTCGACAACGCGTTCAACGACGACCAGCTCGCCGCCTGGGCCAACCGGGTCGAGCGGGACGCGGGCGCGCCGGTGCGCTACCTCTGCGAGCTGAAGATCGACGGCCTCGCGGTCAACCTGACCTACGAGAAGGGCCGGCTGACCCGGGGCGCGACCCGCGGCGACGGCCGCACCGGCGAGGACGTCACCGCCAACGTGCGCCGCATCAAGGGCATCCCGCACCGGCTCGCGGGTGACAACCCGCCGGACCTGGTGGAGATCCGCGGCGAGATCTACTTCCCGGCGCAGGCCTTCGCCGACCTCAACGCGGCCCAGGTCGCGGCGGGGGAGCGGACGTACGTCAACCCGCGCAACGCGGCCTCGGGCTCGCTGCGGCAGAAGGACCCGTCGATCACCGCCAAGCGGGCGCTGGAGCTGATCGTGCACGGCATCGGCGCCCGCACCGGCTTCGAGCCGACCAGCCAGTCGGACGCGTACGCGCAGCTCAAGGCGTGGGGCCTGCCGACCAGCCCGCGCTGGCGGGTGGTCGACTCGCTGGACGAGGTGAAGGCGTACATCGCCGAGTACCAGGCGCACCGGCACGATCTGGAGCACGACATCGACGGCGTCGTGGTCAAGGTCGACGACGTGGCCGAGCAGCAGAAGCTCGGCAACACCAGCCGCGCCCCGCGCTGGGCGATCGCGTTCAAGTACCCGCCCGAGGAGGTCAACACCAAGCTGCTCGGCATCGAGGTGAACGTGGGCCGCACCGGCCGCGTGACGCCGTACGCGGTGCTGGAGCCGGTGTTCGTGGGCGGCGTGACGGTCACCAGCGCGACCCTGCACAACCAGCAGGAGGTCGCCCGCAAGGGCGTGCTGATCGGTGACACCGTGGTGATCCGGCGCGCGGGCGACGTGATCCCCGAGGTGCTCGGCCCGGTCGAGGCGCTGCGCGACGGCAGCGAGGTCGCCTGGACGATGCCGGAGACCTGCCCGTCCTGCGGCACGAAGCTGGCCCCGTCCAAGGAGGCCGACGTCGACCTGCGCTGCCCGAACGCGCGCCACTGCCGCAAGCAGGTGGTCGAGCGCATCATCTACCTCGGTGGCCGGGACGGGTTCGACATCGAGGGCATGGGCGAGAAGGCCGCCATCGCGCTGGTCGACGGCGGCGTGGTGACCAACGAGGGCGACCTGTTCACCCTGGACGAGGAGCTGCTGGCCAAGGCGCCGTTCTTCCTGAAGAAGGACGGCACGCTGTCCACCAACGCGGGCAAGCTGCTGACCAACCTGGAGAAGGCCAAGCAGCAGCAGCTGTGGCGGGTGCTCACCTCGCTGTCCATCCGGCACGTCGGCCCGACGGCGGCGCGGGCGCTGGCCGACCACTTCAACGACGTCGAGAAGATCGCCACCGCGTCGGTCGAGCAGATGTCGGTGGTCGAGGAGGTCGGCGGCACCATCGCCGAGGCCGTGCGCGAGTGGTTCGCCGTCGACTGGCACCGCGAGCTGGTCGACAAGTGGCGGGCCGCGGGCGTGCGGATGGAGCAGGAGCCGGTCGCCGACACCGGCCCGAAGCCGCTGGACGGCCTGACCGTCGTGGTCACCGGCACGCTGGAGGGCCACTCCCGCGACGAGGCGGGCGAGGCGCTCACCGCGCTCGGCGCGAAGGTGTCCGGCTCGGTGTCGAAGAAGACCAACTTCGTGGTCGTCGGCGAGAACGCCGGGTCCAAGCTGGACAAGGCGATCTCGCTGGGCGTGCCGACGCTCGACGAGCCCGGCTTCGCGATCCTGCTGGAGCAGGGCCCGGAGGCCGCCAAGGCGTACGCCGACGCGCGCCGGGAAAACGGGTAGACGGGTGATCTAGCGTCGGCGGCGATGACGACGCATACGCCAGACCTCGAAATCCGTGCCCTGCTCCCCGGCGAGCAGGACCTGTTCCTGGACTACCCCCACCCCGCGACGCCCGGGGTGGGGCTGGAGTCCCGCCGCTCCTGGGCCGAGACGCTGGCCGAGGGCCACTACCGTCCCGAGTGGAGCTGGGTGGCCCGGCGGGGCGGGCGCACCGTGGCGCGCTGCGCCTTCTGGGGTGTCCCGGACGCGGCGCGGCCGTACAGCCTCGACTGGTTCGAGCTCGGCCGGGACCCGGACCGGCGCGAGGTCGGCACGGCACTGCTGGCGGCGGCGCTGCGCGAGGTGCGCACCGCCGAGGGGGCCCGCCCGGAGTACCACCTCTTCCTGCCGCCGGGCTGGCGGGAGGACGGCGGCGTGCGCGCGGCCACCGACGACCGGCTCGCCGCGGCGTACGCCGCCGGGTACGAGCCGTTCATCGAGCGCTTCAACTACACCTGGACGCCGGCGGACGGGCTGCCCGCCCGCTCGTCGCGGCTGGTCTTCCGCGAGGTGGACGACGCGGCGGCGACGGCGGTCTGCCGCGCGGCGGCCGAGGGCACGCTGGACGGGTACACCGCCCGGGACGTGGCCCGGCACGGGCTGGACGCGGCGGCCCGCCGCATGGTCGAGGAGCTGGCCGAGCTGCCCTCGCCGCGAGATTGGTGGCGCGCGGCGTACACCTCGGGCGGCGACCTCGTCGGCCTGATCGTGCCGGCGCGCAACCCCGCCCGCGCGGTGGTCGGTTTCATCGCGGTGGTGCCCGCGCAGCGGGGCAGCGGCTACGTCGACGACCTGCTGGCCGAGACGACGGCGATGCTGGCGGAGCGGGGCGCGGCGGAGATCGGCGGAGACACCGACCTCGGCAACCGCCCGATGGCGGCGGCGTTCGCCCGCGCCGGCTACCGCAACACCGCGATCCGCGTCGTGCTCCAGTGAGGACGCACAGATATATACGCGTAGTTGCATGATTCTTACGGAGGGTGACCGGAGAATAGGTCAAACAATCACATCTTCGTCACACGCCAACGCGGAGAGTGGTCTCGGGCGTTTTCGGGCTTAGAGTGAAAGTGACCAGCCGCGATGTGCGGGCGGCGCGGTTGCGTCCATCGGTCTCGGGAAGGTGTCCATGGCGGCCACACCCCATGCGCTGCAGGCACATCGCAATCGCGTGCCCGCGGAGCGGCGGCGGTCGTTCGGCGCGTACGTCATCGCGATCACCGTGGCGGCGGCGGCCTTCACCGTGCGTGACCTCACCCAGCTGCCGGCGGTGCTGGAGCAGGCCACCCTGGGCTTCTGGCTGATGGCCGCGCTGGCCGTCGCGGGCGACGCGCTGCCGGTGACGCTGCCGGGCCGCTGGAACACCTCGGCCATCTACCCGTCGATCTGCTTCACCTTCGCGATCATGATCGATTCCGGCCTCGCCGCCGCCGTGGTGGTGCAGGGCGTCGCGGTCGCGGTGGCGTCGCTGCGGCTGCGGCACGCGACCTGGCGGGCCGTGTTCAACCTCGCCCAGTACGCGCTCGCGTTCGGCTTCGCGTACGTGACGCTGCACCTGATCAGCGGCGGCGCGGTGCCGGGGCTGCTCGCGCTGGTCGCCTCGGCGCTGGCCTGGTTCACGGTGAAGTACCTGACCACGGCCGTCGCGATCTGGCTGCGCGACGGCGGCTCGCTGCTGCCG
The DNA here is from genome assembly GCF_040675365.1 of Catellatospora sp. NPDC049609. Taxonomy (NCBI): domain Bacteria; kingdom Bacillati; phylum Actinomycetota; class Actinomycetes; order Micromonosporales; family Micromonosporaceae; genus Catellatospora; species Catellatospora sp. NPDC049609. The sequence continues at coordinate 12,492 of NZ_JBFAOU010000105.1, forward strand.
ATCATCATGGGCCCGCTGGCCAACGAGGCGCTGAGCACCGGCGCGCTGCTGATGCTCGGCCCGGTCATCGCCGCGCAGACCGAGGTCGCCCCGCAGCTGGTCCTGGTGCTGATCCTGCCGCTGCTGGCGGTGCGGCGGCTGTCCATCATCACGGCGGAGCAGCGGCACCTGGCCAACATCGACACCCTCACCGGGCTGGCCAACCGCAAGGCCCTCATCGGCGAGGTCTCCGCCGCGGTCGCCGGGCACGCCCAGCGCGCCGTGCAGGGCGCCCCCGACAGCCGGTTCGGCCTGCTGCTGCTCGACCTCGACCGGTTCAAGCACGTCAACGACTCGCTCGGGCACGAGGTGGGCGACCGGCTGCTGATCGCGGTCGGCGATCGGCTGGACCGGGTGCTGCGCCCCGGCGACCTGGTCGCGCGGCTGGGCGGCGACGAGTTCGCGGTGGTGGCCAAGCGCCTCGACGGCCCCGACGGGGCGCGCGCGCTCGCCGAGCAGATCGAGCAGATGCTGACCGCCCCGGTGGTGCTGGACGGGATGCCCCTCGACGTCAGCGGCTCCATCGGCGTCGCGCTCTACCCCGACCACGGCACCGACTTCGCCACCCTGCTGCGCCACGCCGACGTCGCCATGTACGCCGCCAAGCACGGCGGGGACGGGGTCGCCGTCTACAACCCCGACGCCGACCACAACTCGCCGCAGCGGCTGTCCCTGCTGGCCGATCTGCGGGCCATGCTCGGCCGGTCCGACCGGGGCGGGCTGCGGCTGTTCTACCAGCCCCAGGTCGAGATCACCACGGGCGAGGTGGTCGGCGTCGAGGCGCTGCTGCGCTGGCAGCACCCCACCCGCGGCCCGGTCAGCCCCGACGAGCTGATCCGCGTCGCCGAGCCCAGCTCGGTGATGCGCCTGCTCACCCGGTGGGTGATCGAGGAGGCGGTGATCCAGCTCGCCACGTGGCACGCATCCGGGCTGCAGGTGCGCATGGCCGTCAACGTCAGCGTGCGCGACCTGCACACCGGCGCGATCGTCGAGCAGATCGAGGACCTGCTCCGCCGCTACGACGTCGAGCCGTACCGGCTGCAGCTGGAGATCACCGAGAGCGCGCTGATGGCCGACCCCAACCGGGTGCTGGCCACGCTGACCCGGCTGCAGCTGCTCGGCGTCGGCATCGCGCTGGACGACTTCGGCACCGGGTACTCGTCCCTGCAGCACCTGCGCCGGCTGCCGCTGTCCGAGGTGAAGATCGACCGCTCGTTCGTGCTGGCCATGGCCGACGACCCGGACGACCTGGTGATTGTACGGTCGATCATCGAGCTGGCCGGGGCGCTCGGGCTGCGCGTGGTCGCCGAGGGCGTCGAGGACGAGCGCGCCTGGCGCCTGCTCCAGTCCGCCGGCTGCGAGGTCGCCCAGGGCTGGTTCTACGCCCGCCCCCTGCCCCCCGACGAACTCGCCGACTGGCTCTCCCGCACCACCCTGCCCGCCCTGTCCTGACCGCCCCGCCCCGCGGGGCGCAAGATCCGCCGATTTGCCTGGCAGATGGGCGTATCTTGGGCGCCCGTACGCCCATGTGCCTGGCAAGTCGGGCGATCAAGGGCGGCGGCGGGTACGCGCAGGGGCGCTGCGAAAGGCGCCACCGGTGACAAATAGACTCGCTACGGGCGCGGAGCGTGTGCCACCCTTCGCGCTGTCCCGAGTTCGCCGTTATGTCTAGGGGGCAGTCATGGCCGCCATCTCCCGCGAGGAGGTCGCGCACCTCGCGCGCCTGTCGCGGCTCGCCGTCACCGATCAGGAGCTGGACCGCTTCGCCGGCCAGCTCGACGTGATCCTGCAGTCGGTGGCGCGGGTCGGTGAGGTCGCCGCGGACGACATCCCGCCGACGTCGCACTCGGTGCCGCTGGTCAACGTGCTGCGCGAGGACGTCATCGTCCCCGGCCTGACCACCGCCGAGGCCCTGTCGGGCGCGCCGGACGCCGCCGAGGACCGCTTCCGCGTCCCCCAGATCCTTGCGGATGAGGAGTGACCCCCATGAGTGATCTGATCAAGCTGACCGCGGCCGCCCTGGGCGAGAAGATCGCCGCCGGTGAGGTCTCCGCGGAGGAGGTCACCCGCGCCCACCTGGACCGCATCGCCGAGGTCGACGGCCGGGTGCACGCGTTCCTGCACGTCGACAGCGAGGGCGCGGTCGAGGCCGCGCGCGCCGTGGACGCCAGGCGCGCGGCGGGGGAGAAGCTCGGCCCGCTGGCCGGGGTGCCGATCGCCATCAAGGACGTCATCGCGACGAAGGGCGTGCCCAGCACCGCCGCCTCGAAGATCCTGGAGGGCTGGCGGCCGCCGTACGACGCGACCGTGATGACCCGCATCCGCGAGGCCGGCATGGTCATGCTCGGCAAGACCAACATGGACGAGTTCGCGATGGGCTCGTCGACGGAGTACTCGGCGTACGGCCCGACGTACAACCCGTGGGACCTGACCCGCATCCCGGGCGGCTCCGGCGGCGGCTCGGCGGCGTCGCTCGCGGCGTACGAGGCCCCGCTGGCCATCGGCACCGACACCGGCGGCTCGATCCGCCAGCCGGGTGCGGTGACCGGCACCGTCGGCGCGAAGCCGACCTACGGCGGCACCTCCCGCTACGGCCTGATCGCGTTCTCGTCCTCGCTGGACACGCCCGGCCCGTGCGCGCGCACCGTGCTCGACGCCGCGCTGCTGCACGAGGTCATCGCGGGCCACGACCCGCGCGACTCGACGTCGATCCCGATGCCGGTGCCGGACGTGGTGGCCGCGGCCCGCCAGGGCGCGACCGGCGACCTGACCGGCGTGCGCGTCGGCCTGGTCAAGGAGTTCAGCGGCGAGGGCGCCGAGCCCGGCGTCATGGCGGTCTTCCGCGACACCGTGGAGGCGCTGACCAAGCTGGGCGCCGAGGTCGTCGAGGTGTCCTGCCCGCACTTCCAGTACGCGCTGCCGGCGTACTACCTGATCGCGCCGAGCGAGTGCTCGTCGAACCTGGCCCGCTTCGACGGCGTCCGGTTCGGCCTGCGCACCGGTGACGACGGCCGCAACTCCCTCGAAGAGGTCATGTCGCTGACCCGCGAGGCGGGCTTCGGCGACGAGGTCAAGCGCCGCATCATCATCGGCACGTACGCGCTGTCGTCGGGCTACTACGACGCCTACTACGGCCAGGCGCAGAAGGTGCGCACGCTGATCACGCGCGACTTCACCAGCGCCTTCGAGCAGGTCGACGTGCTGGTCTCGCCGACCACCCCGTTCACCGCGTTCGAGCTGGGCGCGCGCACCGCCGACCCGTACCAGATGTACCTGGCGGACCTGTACACGATCCCGACGAACCTGTACGGCGGCCCCGGCATCTCGGTGCCGGCCGGCCTGTCCGACGGGCTGCCGGTGGGCCTGCAGATCATGGCGCCGACCATGGCCGACGACCGGATGTACCGGCTCGCCGCCGCGGTCGAGTCGACGGTGGGCACCTTCACCCCGCCCGCGCTCTGACGAGCTGACGAGTCGGCGCCCTCCGCATGGCGGGGGGCGCCGACTCGCGTCTGAGGAGACGTCAGCGTTTCACTTCACCTGTTCCGGGATGTGTCCACGTCCCGGAACAGGTGGGCGGGGCGGGAGAGCTAGGCGGCGGACGCCTTGAGGCGCGGGTAGAGCAGACCGGCCAGCACGGCGCCGAGCGCGCCGGAGACGGCGAACACCCAGATGTCGGACCAGTCCGCCGCGCCGCCGGCCAGGGTGAGCGTGAGCTCCGGGCCGAAGGTGCGGGCGAAGTTGAGCGAGGCGCTGGTGACCGCGGCGATGGCGAGCGTGCCGCCCGCGTACGCCAGGCCGACGCTGATGCCGGAGCGCTCGCCGTCGCCGGCCGCGAACATGACGCAGGCCAGCACGAACACGGCCAGCGCCTCGGCGACGATCGCCGCGACCAAGCCCATGCCCGAGCTCGCCGACTCGGCGAGGCGGTTGGCGCCGAGCCCGGCCTGCACGCCGTTGTCGCCGTAGCAGAGCCACATGAGCAGGCCGCCGACGAAACCGCCGACCAGCTGCGCCACGATGATCACTGCCGCGCCGGCCCAGTCCAGGCTGCCGCGGACGGCGGCGGCGAGGGTGAGCCACGGGTTGAAGTGCCCGCCGAAGATCCACGCGGCGGCGGCCGCGGCGATCATCAGGCCGATCGCGCCGGCGAGCAGCGGCCCGCCGCCCACGAGCAGGGCACCCACACCGAAGAAGACCAGAACCGCTGTGCCGAGAACCTCGGCGGTGAGGCGGGACAGCGTTGCGGAACCCATCATGCACCTCCCTGTGCATCGATGAGGGAAAGAACGTCTCGCGGAAACCGGCAGGCCGGGGTAGGGGTGACCGGCCGGGCGCGGCGCGTTCTCAGGGTGCATTCAGGATCGGGCCGCGATGATCGGCGCACAACGACGAATGAATGAATAGGGGGTCGTTCGATCAGCTCATGTTGTGACGTACGCCACTACTCTTGTCATGATCGATGCGTATGGGGGCGCGATAACCCGGTGTGGGGCGGCCGGGGCGGGCTACTAGGCTGGTGGTTGTTTTGTCCGCCCACAGCAGCCTGGAGCGTAGGAGATGAGCACTCACGTGCTGCCCACCTTCGACGAGGTGACCTCCCGGTACGAGCCGGTCATCGGCCTGGAGACGCATGTCGAGCTGGGCACCCAGACCAAGATGTTCTGCGGCTGCCCCACCGTCTTCGGCGGCGACCCGAACACCCAGGTCTGCCCGGTCTGCCTGGGCCTGCCCGGCAGCCTCCCGGTGGCCAACCGCGCCGCGATCGAGGCGACCATCCGCATCGGGCTCGCGCTCAACTGCACCATCGCGACCTGGTGCCGGTTCGCCCGCAAGAACTACTTCTACCCCGACATGCCGAAGAACTTCCAGATCAGCCAGTACGACGAGCCCCTGTGCGCCGACGGCTACCTCGACGTCGAGGTCGACGGCGAGCTGGTGCGCATCGGCATCGAGCGGGTGCACCTGGAGGAGGACACCGGCAAGACGCTGCACGTCGGCGGCGCCACCGGGCGCATCCACGGCGCGACCGAGTCGCTGGTCGACTACAACCGGGCCGGCATCCCGCTCGTCGAGATCGTCACCAAGCCGGTGCCCGGCATCGGCGCCCGCGCCCCGGAGGTCGCCAAGGCGTACGTCGCCGAGCTGCGTGACGTCATCCGCACCCTGGGCGTCTCGGACGTGCGCATGGAGCAGGGCTCGATGCGCTGCGACGTCAACACCTCGCTGAACAGGCCCGGCGAGGAGTGGGGCACCCGCACCGAGACCAAGAACGTGAACTCGCTGCGCAGCGTCGAGCGCGCGGTGCGCTCGGAGATGCTGCGCCAGGCCGCCGTGCTCGACGCGGGCGGCACGATCACGCAGGAGACGCGGCACTTCCACGAGGACACCGGCGACACCACGTCCGGCCGCTCCAAGGAGACCGCGACCGACTACCGGTACTTCCCCGAGCCCGACCTGGTGCCGCTGGCGCCCGAGCCGGCCTGGGTCGAGCAGCTCAAGGCGGCCCTGCCGGAGCTGCCCCGGGTGCACCGGCAGCGGCTCAAGGCCGAGTGGGGCCTGTCCGACCTGGACATGCAGTCCATCCTCAACGCGGGCGCGGTCGAGCTGATCGAGCGCACCGTCGCCGCCGGCGCCTCGCCCGAGGCGGCCCGCAAGTGGTGGCTGGGCGAGCTGTCCCGCAAGGCCAACGCCGACGGCGTCGAGCTGGAGTCGATCGGCGCCACCCCGGCGCAGGTCGCACAGCTGCAGAGCCTGGTCGAGTCGGGCAGGCTCACCGACAAGCTGGCCCGCCAGGTGCTGGAGGGCGTGCTGGCCGGCGAGGGCGACCCGGCGGCGATCATGGCCGCCCGCGGCCTGGAGGTCGTCTCCGACACCGGCGCCCTGACCGCCGCCATCGACGAGGCCATCGCCGCCAACCCCGCGGTCGCCGACAAGATCCGCGCCGGCAACCACGCCGCCGCGGGCGTCCTCATCGGCGCGGTCATGAAGACCACCAAGGGCCAGGCCGACGCCAAGACCGTCCGCGAGCTGGTCCTCGCCCGCCTCAGCTGACCCACGAAAGGAAGGGCACCTTCTTAACGCTATGCGTATAGGAAGGTGCCCTTCTTAACGCTTCCCCCACGGGCACCCGCTCACCCGCCTGGACGACGCCCGCGGGGTCGGCCAGGCCGACCGGACGCCGGTCAGCGGGTCCGGGTCGGCGACGGGCCGGGCGAGCCGCCGGGGGCGGCGGCCGGGTCGGCGGACTCGTCCTCGACCACATGCCGCGACAGGGCCACCTCCGCCAGGCCGGTGCCGCCGACGGTGATGTCGTCGTACGCCATCAGCATGCGGTTGTCGTCGAAGTAGAGCACCGACATGGTCAGCGGCGTCGGCTTGTCCCCTTCGAGGCCGCGCAGGCCCGCGCCGCCGGTCGAACCCTGCACCATCAGCATGGTCTGGTCGTCGCCGAGCTTGCGCACCTCGCGGTGGTGCATGTGCCCGGCCAGCACCACGGGGCTGTACCCGGCCAGCGGCCCCGCCGACACCGGGTCGTGCACCAGGGCCAGGTCGACCATCTCGCCGGGCTGCTTGCCGATGGTGTCGGCGAGCCGGTCGCCGACGCCGATGACCCGCTCCACGCTCTGCTTGGACTGGCCCTCCCCGGCGGGCTCCATCGCCTTGTCGGGGGTGAACCGGGGGTCGCCGATCCCGGCGATGCTCAGCCCGGCCACGTCGACCACCCTGTTGTCCAGCACGATCGCGTTGGGCTGCGCGGCGACGGCGGCCTGGGTCACCGCCGAGTCGTGGTTGCCCCGGACGAAGACGTACGGCACCTTCAGCAGCGCGATCGAGGCGACGAACGCCTTCTCCGGCTCGCTGCCCCAGTCGGTGATGTCACCGGTGTCGACCACCACGTCGATGTGGAAGTTGTCCACCACGGTGCGGATCACGCCCCACGCCGCCGGGTTCAGGTGCAGGTCCGAGACGTGCAGCACGCGCAGGTTGTCGTCCTCGGGTGAGTACACCGGCAGGTTCTGCACCGTGGCGTAGAGGTTGCCGACGTTGCTCACCAGCTTCTGCAGCTGCGCGGCGTACTCGTCGTAGCGGTCGGCGATGCGCTGCGCGTTGCCCATCACCGACGGCGCGTTGGCCAGCAGGCCCTGGTATCGCGGCTCACGCAGCGCGCCCGGGTTGAACGTGCCGAACGCGGCCCCGAACGCGCTCGCCATCACCACCAGCGCCAGCCCGCCGGACCAGGCGACCCGGGACGTACGCCGGTACACCAGCGCCGCCAGCAGCATCGCGGCCAGCACGGCGACGGCCGTGGTGCGCAGCACCAGCCGCGTCACGCCGGCGCGCACGTCGTCGACGGCGGTGCGGCTCGCCGCGGTGATGCCGGCCGGGTCGGTGATCAGCGCCTCGGTGCGGGCCCGGTCCAGCGCGTCCAGGCGCACCATCAGCCGGGCCGGGCCGTCGTGGCTGTCCAGCTGCAGCGAACCCAGCGGCGGCAGGACGACCTCGGTGTCGCCGTACAGCGAGGGCGTGACGGCCATCGTGGCGCGGAACGGGCCCACGTCCACGCCCGTGGCTCCACAGAGGTAGAGCCCGAGCGCCAGCCCGGCGACGGATACGGCGAGCACTCCCGTCGCAGCGCCGATGCGCCGCCAGGGGATGCGCCCGAACAACGCCGGCGGCCGGGCCCAATGCGGCAACCGAGTCATCGCCCCATCATGCCCGCCGTCACGCGGGAGCGAGCGTTATGGCGAGAATCCGATCATCGGAGTCGATCGGGTCGCCGCGCCCGTCGTGGTTGCTGGTGAGCACCCACACCGTGCCGTCGGGCGCCGTGTGCGCGTCGCGCAGCCGCCCGTACTCGCCGGTCAGCGCGGCGACCGGCTTGCCGCGCAGCACGCCGTCCGGGCCCGCGGGCAGCAGCCACAGCCGCTCGCCGCGCAGGCAGGCCGCGACCAGCACGTCCCCGGACATCGCCGCGCCGGAGCAGGACGCGTCGTCGGTGTGCCAGGCCGCGACCGGGTCGACGTAGGCGCCCTCACCGGCCGCGCCCTCGACCTCCGGCCAGCCGTAGTTCTTCCCCGGCTCGATGCGGTTGATCTCGTCCCAGGTGTTCTGCCCGAACTCGGTGGCCCACAGGTGGCCGCCGGAGTCCCAGGCGATGCCCTGCACGTTGCGGTGACCGTAGGACCAGACCAGCGTGCCGTACGGGTTGCCCGGCGCCGGCTTGCCGTCGGGCGTCATGCGCAGGATCTTCCCGCCGAGGCTCTTCAGGTCCTGCGAGTTGCCCCGGGTCGCCGCGTCGCCGGTGGTGGCGTAGAGGAAACCGTCCGGGCCGAAGGCGAGCCGGCCCCCGTTGTGGATGCCGGAGATGGGGATGCCGGTGACGATCGGCTCCGGCCGCCCGCCCGGCTTCCAGCGCACGACGCGGTTGTCGTCCTCGGTCGTGTAGTAGAGGAACACCGTCTGGTCCTGCGCGTACGTCGGCGACACGGCGATGCCGAGCAGGCCGCCCTCGCCGTTGGAGTCCGCTTCGCGGATCACGCCGACCTCGGTCACCGTCGGCTTCGCGCCCGCGGAGACCTGCACCACCCGCCGGGTGTCGCGCTCGGTGACCAGCGCCGAGCCGTCGGGCAGGAACGCCACGCCCCACGGCGCCCGCAGGCCGGTGACGAGCGTCTTCACGTCCGCGACCCGTGGGCTGAGCGCCGGGGAGCCGGACGGCTGCGCCGCGGGCAGCGTCGGGGCCTGCGAGGCCACCGTGTCGGGCTCGTTGGCGGAGCAGGCGGCGGTGAGCGCGAGGGCGGTGACCGCCGCGGCCAGCCCGGTGACTACCCGGTGCGAAGACATGCGACCCAGCCTAACGCCGTGGATTGTGCTCAACTACTGCCTCGATTCTCTCAACCTGCGCCCCCCAAACCGCGTCGGGAAGGGCGACGGAAAGGAGGAGCCGTATGGCGGACGAGGGGTTCCGTGAGTTCGTGCAGCTGCGCTACGGCGAGCTGCTGCGCACGGCGTACCTGCTCACCGGCTCGACCCATGCTGCCGAAGATCTCGTGCAGTCGGCGCTGCTGAAGGCGTACCGGCGCTGGGACCTGGTGGACGAGCCGATGGCGTACCTGCGCCGGGCGCTGGTCAACCAGCGCACCAGCGTGTGGCGCCGGATCGGCTCCCGCGAGCTGCTCACCGGCGTGCTGCCGGACCGGGGGAGAGCAGACGGGAGTGCCGCGCACGCCGAACGCGACGAGCTGCTGGCCGCGCTGGCGAGACTGCCGGTGCGGATGCGGGCGGTGCTGGTGCTGCGGTACTGGGAGGACATGTCCGAAGCGGACACCGCCGCGCTGCTGGGCTGCTCGGTGGGTTCGGTGAAGGCGCAGGCCAGCCGCGGGCTGGCGCGGTTGCGGGAGGTGCTGCGCCCGGAGCCCCGGCGCGCGGGCGAGGTGGCGGAGGTGATCGCGTGAGCGGGCGCAGTGTGACGTGCGGCGGGACGCACGCCGCCGGCGGGCGAGGAGAGGAGCAGGCATGAGCGAGCGTGAACTGATCGAGGGCCTGACCCGGCTGGCCGACCCGGTGGTGCCGGGCGCGGACCCGTACGGCCGGCTGATGGCGCGCCACCGGCGTGCCCGCCGCACCCGGGTCGCGGGCTGGAGCACCGCCACGGTGGTCGCCGTGGTCGCGGCGCTGCTCGGGCCGATCGCCATCCAGGGTGCGGCGATCCCCATGTTCGGCGGCCCCTCGGGTGCGCCGTCGGCCCCGGCCGAGACGACCCCGGGACAGCCGCTGACGCCATGGGTCACCGAGCTGCTGCAGGCGCCCACGTACGGCTCGCTGAGCGGTGACGCGGACTTCCTGCGGCAGCTGCGCGAGCTGCTGGCCGACCGCACCTCCGACACGGTGCCGGGCGGGCAGATCGCGATCCTGTTCGCCGGAGACGTCGGCGAGCACCGGTTCGTCATCGCGGTCCGGCACAGCAGCACCCACTTCGTCACCCTGGAATTGGCCGACCGGGCCGGGGCGAGCATCGAGCAGCTCGGCGCGGAAGGCACCGGAGAGGTCCAGCGCAACAGGATCGCGGTGACCACGGACGGCACCCGGCCGTTCCTGGCGGCGGCGGTCGAGTCGTGGACGTCCACCGGGAAGCGGCGGACGGTGGCCGGGGTGGCTCCGCCGAGCTGCCTCATCGAGGTGGCCGACGCCTACCGCCGGCCGGTGGCCTGGAAACCGGCACCGGCGGGCCACGTGACGAGCACGGACCTGGACGAGTGGGTCCGGATCACCTGTGCGGGTGTGATCCGCTACCAGGGCCCAGCCGACGCGAACGGCGGGCGCATCGTCATGGCGCCGCTGAGCGAGGCCGATGTCGACGCGGCTCTGGCCGGCGCCCGCGGCGAGGTAGACCGCGAGCGCGCGAAACAGTACCTGCAGCGCGGTGACGCGGCCCGCCCCAGCGGCCCGTCGCGGCTGCTGTACATGCACCGCATCGGCACGGGCCCCCAGGCGGAGGCCGCCTACTACGTGACGGCGACCCCGATGCGCGACGGCGCCTGGAACGTCACCATCGGCGCCGACGAGGTTGGTGCCACCGGATTCACCACCGGTGCCGACCTCGGCGCCGCCGACACCGTGCTGGCTCTGGAGATCGGCTGGCTGGAGCGGGCCGAGCAGGGCGGCGAGAGGGTGTACGTCGGTGGTCCGGAGGCGGCGGTGCCGGTGCCGTTCCTGGTGCTCGCGCCCCGCACCGCGACCACCGTGCAGGTGCTCGACGACCGGGGCCGGGTGCTGCAGACAGCGCCGCTGACCGACGGTGTCGGCCGGGTCTACCTGACCAAGCCCTCCCGGCTGCGGGCGCTCGGCGCGTCCGGAGCCGTGCTCGGCACCGGCCAGGCCCCGCCCCCGCCACTGCCCCCCGGCTCCAACGCCGTCCCCGCCCTCGAACACATCTCCAACTGGCCCTGACGAAAGGAAGGGCACCTTCTTAACGCTGTGCGTAGAGGAAGGTGCCCTTCTTAACGCTGCGGCGACGGCAGGTCGGGTGCTGCGGTGGAGATCGGCGGCGGCTAGCGTGGGGGCGTGCGGATGTGGATCGCCCATGAGGCCGGACGTGAACTGCTGGACCCGCTGCCCGCGGGCGTCGAGCTGGCGGTGCTGCCCAAACCGGACGCCGAGCTGCCCGGCGACCCGGCCGAGGTCGAGTTCTGGGTGCCGCCGTTCCTGAGCAGCGGTGACGTCGTCGGCCTGGCCTCGCGGATGACCTCGCTCAAGGTGGTGCAGCTGATCACCGCGGGCGCCGACGCCTGGGTGGGCCGGCTGCCCGAGGGCGTGACGCTGTGCGACGCGCGCGGCGTGCACGACTCGCACACCGCCGAGTGGGTGGTCGCCGCGATCCTGTCCTCGCTGCGGCGCTTCGACTACTTCGCCCGCGCGCAGGCCGCCCACCGGTGGGCGTACGCCGAGGTCACGCCGACCGACGAGCTGGGCGGCAAGCGGGTGCTGATCGTGGGCGCGGGCTCCATCGGGGCGGCGGTCGCGGCGCGGCTGGCCCCGTTCGAGGTCGATCTGGCGTACGTCGCCCGCACCGCGCGCGACGGCGTGCACGGCGTCGACGAGCTGCCCCGGCTGCTGCCGCAGGCCGACGTGGTGGTGCTGCTGGTGCCGCTGACCCCGCAGACGCGCGGGCTGGTCGACGCCGGCTTCCTGGCCGCGATGGCCGACGGGGCGCTGCTGGTCAACGCCGCCCGCGGCCCGGTCGCCGACACCGCCGCGCTCACCAAGGCGCTCGCCTCGGGGCGGATCAGCGCGGCGCTGGACGTCACCGACCCCGAGCCGCTGCCCGCCGGGCACCCACTGTGGGACCTGCCGAACGTCCTGATCACGCCGCACGTGGCGGGCTCGGTCAAGGGCCTGCTGCCGCGCGCGTACCGCCTGGTGAACCAGCAGCTGCACCGCTACCTGGCCGGCGAGACACTGGAGAACCAGGTCCACGACGGCTACTGACGCCGGTCCCGTCCCGGCGCGTGACTGCACTTTCCCCGAAACTGCAGCTTCGCCGGGACGGGTGCCTGCACTTTCCCCGAAACTGCGCCTCAGCCGGGCGGGGGTCTCGCTGGGGGGTGGGTCAGGCCGAGGTGAGGGACTGGCCGGCGGCTGCGACGAGCTTGGGCAGGTCGGCGGGGCGGACGGCGGTCAGCCGCAGGGCGTTGCCGTCGGTCAGCACCGCCACGACGTGCTTGTCGCCGTCCGCGCGCAGCTCGGCGACCTGCGGCCAGAGCACGATCCGGCTGCCCAGCAGGGCGCGCACGCGCAGGCCGCGCTCGTTGACGTCGGTGCCGGCCGTCCACGCCCAGACCGCGACGGCGACCGGCACGACCAGCACGAGCGGCCAGAACCCGCCCTGCGCGGCGAGGGGGATGCCGCCGAGGGCGGCGATCAGTGCGGCGACGCCGGCGGCGGCGGGGTGGCGGAAGCGGGTCACCGGCCGATTGTTCCACGTAGTCTTTTGTGTCGGACGTCACGGGCATACTGGCCCGCGGCGTTCGGTGACTGTCGAACACCCGAGTGACTCCTGAGACAGAAGCGAGGTCGACGATGACCGTTCTGCTGCTCATAGGCACCGCCAAGGGTCTGTTCCTGGCTCGCCGCGACCGCGTCGGCGACTCCTGGGACATCTCCGTGCCGCAGTTCCCGATGACCGCGGTGTACGCCGTCGGCATCGACACCCGCCGCGCCACGCCGCGCCTGCTGGCCGCGGTGGACAGCTCGCACTTCGGTCCGAGCGTGGCCACCAGCGACGACCTCGGTGCCTGCTGGCGCGAGCCCGACCATGCCCCCGTCGCGTTCCCGCAGGACACCGACACCGCGCTGGGCCGGGTGTGGGCGCTGCAGCCGGGCTCGGCCGCCGAGCAGGACGTGGTCTGGGCCGGCACGCAGCCCTCCGCGCTGTTCCGCTCCACCAACGGCGGCCTGTCGTACGAGCTGGTCCGCAGCCTGTGGGACCACCCGCACCGCACCGAGTGGGGCGAGGGCTTCGGCGGCCAGGCCATCCACACGATCCTGCCGCACCCCACCGACGCGCAGCGGGTCCTGGTCGCGATGTCCACCGGCGGCGTCTACCGGACCACCGACGGCGGGCAGACCTGGCACCCGTCCAACAACGGCATCAAGGTCAGCTTCCTGCCGGACCCGTTCCCGGAGTTCGGCCAGTGCGTGCACAAGGTCGCCCGCGACGGCGAGGACCCCGAGCGCCTCTACCTGCAGAACCACCACGGGGTGTACCGCTCCGACGACGACGGGCAGACCTGGTCGTCGATCGCGGAGAGCCTGCCCAGCGACTTCGGCTTCGCGATGGTCGCGCACCCGCGCCGCGGCGGCACGGCCTGGAACTTCCCGATCACCGCCGACGCGCTGCGCTTCCCGGTCGAGAGCAAGTGCCGCGTCTTCCGCACCACCGACGCGGGCAAGACCTGGACCCCGCAGTCGTACGGGCTGCCCACCGCGCCGTTCTACCCGTCGGTGCTGCGCGACGCGATGTGCGCGGACAACGGCGAGCCCGCGGGGGTGTACTTCGGCAGCCGGACCGGCGAGGTGTTCGCCAGCGCCGACGAGGGTGACAGCTGGGCGCTGGTCGCCGCGCACCTGCCCGATGTGCTGTGCGTGCGGGCGGTCCGGCTCTGATGGTCACGGTGCTGGTGCCGGGCGCGCTGCGGACCGAGGTCGGCGGCGAGTCCAAACTCGAGATCCAGGCGGACGGCACGCTGCGCGCGGTGCTCGACGAGGTGGACCAGCGCTGGCCCCGCCTCGGCCGGCGCATCCGCGACGAGCGCGGCGAGCTGCGCAGATACGTCAACGTGTACGTCGACGGGGAGGACTGCCGGGTGCTGTCGGGTCAGGAGACGCCGGTCGCCGGTGGCGCGGAGGTCCAGGTGCTGCCCAGCGTGGCGGGCGGCAGCGTGGCCGAGCAGGCGCCGCCGCTCGACGGCGACCGCATCCTCGCCGACAACTTCGCGCCCTGGGTGCGGGAGCTGGGCCTGACCGTCGAGGAGACCGGCGCGGACTGGGCGACGCTGCGGCTGCCGTGGTCGGACCGGCTCGCCCGGGAGGGCGGGGCGCTGAGCGGGCAGGCGCTGATGGCGGCGGCGGACACGGCGACGGTGATCGCGGTCAGCGCGGCACGGGGCGGGTTCGTGCCGATGACGACGGTGCAGCTGTCAACCACGTTCCAGCGGCCGGTGCTGGGCAGCGACGTGCTGGTCACGGCACGGTTGACCAAGATCGGGCGGACCATGGCGTTCGCCGACGTCACGATGACCGCCGAGGGCCGGCTGGTGGCCCAGGCCACGACGGTGTACGCCCTGCTCTGAGCGGGCTCGCTGGCCCGCTCCACTTTTCGCATAGACGTTGGCCTATCTGGATGACTTCGATCATGGTTTTGTCATCCAGATAGGCC
>NZ_JBFAOU010000106.1:0-26770 GCF_040675365.1 Catellatospora sp. NPDC049609
TGGTCACGGTGCTCCCTCCAGTGCCTGAGCTGATCGTAGGCAGGCGGCCGGGTGCCGCAGGCGCGTTTGGCCGGTTGACCGGCCATATCGGGCATCCACCGGCACCGGCTGGAGCACGGCCGTGCCGACGTTCGGCGGCGGAACGGCGCGCGAGCCGATCGGGACGACCGGCGGGATGACCGGGGGCACCACGCCGCCGTAGTCCTCGCCGCCGTCGATCTTGCCGCCGGCCTTGCGCGGCTCCGGCGGCACGTACGGCTTGGGCGGGGCCATGTTCACCCGCACCAGGGACAGGTCCGACGAGAGGTTGGACATGACCTGGCGGGCCTCGTTGAGCTTGCCCTGCAGATACCGCTCCGGCGTCATGCCGCTCGGCAGCGCCACCGGCTCACCTCTGCGGACGGCCCGGTCGATCCGGTCGTAGTCCTCGCGGATCGGCTTCAGCTTCCACTGCGCCTCGCTGAGGGCGGCCGGGATGTCGCTCGAGTACTGGTGGTTCTGGGTGGCGACGCGCGCCACGTCCTCGACGGCGAGGATCAGCTCGTCGAGCTTGGCGATGTACGCCTTCGCGGCCTCGCTCTGGTCCGGCGGCCACGCCTGCGACAGGCGCTCCTTGTACGTCTCCAGGCGGCTCTTGTGCAGGTATGCCAGCTCGCCGGCGCGCTTCCAGCCGGAGGCCTGCGTGTAGTGCGGGGTCAGCTGGCGGCCCGCCACCATCTCCCACATCTCCTGCATCGACATGCCATACCAGTTGGTGCCGGAGGGGCCCCGGTCCTCAGGTGGAATCATCAGTACTCCCCCGATGCGGTGTCGACCGGGTTGCCGTGCTTGTCGGTCGGCGTCACCTGCGGAATCGTGTTCGACGGCGAGCCCGTCGACCCGTCCGGCGCCACGACCGTCGCGGTCGGCAGCGTCGGCGCGAGGCTGCGGTTGACGTCCTGCGCCCGCGCCGCGCCGAGCGCGTCGGCCTCGCCGTACTGCGTGCTGATGGTGCGGGCGGCGGCGATGAACGCGTTCACCGCCTTGTCGTGCTTGACGAGCGCGTCGGAGGTCTGCACCAGCAGCTCGCGCTGCCAGGTCATGCTCTGCACGAGCTCGATGAAGCCCGCCTGCGGATCGGCGGGCTTGGCCGACATGTCTTTGAAGACCACGTCGACGTGCGGCCGGTAGTCGAGCTTGTGCTCGTTCTCCAGCGCGTCGGCGAAGTCGACGAGGCTCGCGAGGTCGACTGCGAGCGCACCCTCGTCATACCCCGTCATCGCATTCGACTTGGTGTACCCGCTGCCGCGACCGTAGTCACGCAGCCAGGCGGGCCCTCTGTCCTCTTCGGGCAGACCCATCTCGCACGCCCTCCCCAGGGGTTTTCTCGTCCGCGATCGGTGTCGCCGCGGTCAGCGACCAAGGCGGTCCAGCGCTTGCAGACTACCGAAATGGGGCAAGGATGCCCACTCGACTATGGGGTCGGATCGCTCGCCGAACCGGCCGCTGTTCAGCGGGGCAGGCCGGAGGCCTGCCAGGCGCCGGATCCGGCGCCTGGCACCGCCGGCAGGCCGCTGCGCCACCACCGCGAGACGGGCGCCTCGGCGACGCCCGCCGCGACCGGACGCGCCGACAGCACCGCCACCACCGCCGCGATCTCCTCGGCCGTGGGCGCGCCGCGCTCCACCCGCACCACCAACTGCTCCGACACCGTGCTCATCCCTCCCCGGTCGGCCTGGCCAGGCCGAACTCCCGATACACCCGCGACCAGAAGCCGTCGCGGACCCACAACCGTGCCTTCTCGAAGGCGCGCAGCGAGATGCCGAGCTCCTTCTCCGCCTCCACCAGCAGCTCCTTGTCGATGACGGTCGGCAGCAGCGGACCCGGCAGCAGGTCGCCGATGTTGTCCCGGCCGCGCGTCAGGATCCACTTCTGCGCCACGTACTCGCCGATCTCGACGATGTCGCCGCGGTCGGGCAGCTGCGGCCCGGACCGGCGCGCGGCGGGCACCGGGCGCGGCTCCGGCGGCGCCGCCACCTGCGACACGGGCACCGCGATCGCGGGCCGGCCGGAGAAGACCTCGGCCGGCGTGGGCGTGCGGATGCGCCCGGTGGCGGTGAAGTACGGCCGGACGAACTCCGCGTCCAGCGTGTGCACCGTGTCGCTCTCCCAGACCAGCCGCTCGGCCTGGTTGGTGCCGTACGGCGGCTCGACGCCCCACAGGTGCACGCGCACGCCGTAGCTCTGCGCCGCCTCGACCGCCGACAGCATGTCCTCGTCGCCGGCGACCAGCACCGCGTCGGTGACCGCGCGGTGCCGGGCCAGCGTCTCCAGGTCGCTGCGGATCTGCGCGTCGACGCCCTTCTGCTGCCCGCGCAGGTTGAGGTTGCCCAGCCGCAGCTTGACCTGCGCCATCTGCGCGATGACGCGCTGGTCGATGGTGGGCACCCGGTCCCGGGCGGCGTCGAACCAGTACAGCCGGAGCAGGTCCTCGCCGAAGGTCCGCGCCGCCAGCGACAGCAGCGCGTGAATCATCGGCTCGGCGTCCACTTTGAACTCCGACCGGTTCGACGTGCCCAGCAGCAGTTCGCCCGAGGCCGCGTACAGGTAACCCACGTCCACCAGCACCGTGTAGCGGCGCGGCGGCAGGCGGCGATCGGCGGGCTCCTGGGCGGTCATCCCGCCATCGTCGCACAGCGATCGCTCAGCGTGAACGTTCTGCCACATGGCCGTCACTCAACGGATTCACGGACACCCCGCTCAGAGCGGGATGTTGCCGTGCTTCTTCGGCGGCAGCGTCTCCCGCTTGGTGGCCAGCGTCCGCAGCCCCCGCACGATGTGCGCGCGGGTCGCCGACGGCCGGATCACCGCGTCCACGTAGCCGCGCTCGGCCGCGACGTATGGGTTGCACAGGGTGTCCTCGTACTCGTCGATCAGCTCGGCGCGCCGGGCCACCGGATCGTCGGCCGCGGCCAGTTCGGCGCGGTGCAGGATGTTCACCGCGCCCTGCGCGCCCATCACCGCGATCTGCGCCGTCGGCCACGCGAAGTTCAGGTCGGCGCCCAGGTGCTTGGAGCCCATGACGTCGTACGCGCCGCCGTACGCCTTCCGCGTGATCACCGTGATCTTCGGGACGGTGGCCTCGGCGTACGCGTAGATGAGCTTGGCGCCGCGGCGGATGATGCCGTCCCACTCCTGGCTGGTGCCGGGCAGGAAGCCGGGCACGTCCACGAAGGTCAGCACCGGGATGTTGAACGCGTCGCAGGTGCGCACGAAGCGTGCCGCCTTCTCCGACGCGGCGATGTCCAGGCAACCCGCGAAGTGCATGGGCTGGTTGGCGACGACGCCGACCGGGCGGCCCTCGACCCGGCCGAAGCCGGTGACGATGTTCTGCGCGTACAGCGGCTGCACCTCGAGGAACTCGCCGTCGTCGAGGATCGCCTCCAGCACCGCGTGCATGTCGTAGGGCTGGTTGGCGGAGTCCGGGATCAGCGTGTCCAGCGCCTCGTCGCTGTCGGCGGTCGCCAGGTCGGCGGCGGCCGGCCAGGCCGGCGGGGCGTCCAGGTTGTTGCTCGGCAGGTACGACAGCAGTGCCTTGACGTAGTCGACCGCGTCCTGCTCGTCGCCGGCCAGGTAGTGCGCGTTGCCGCTCTTGGTGTTGTGGGTGCGCGCGCCGCCCAGCTCCTCGAAGCCCACGTCCTCGCCGGTCACCGTCTTGATGACGTCCGGGCCGGTGATGAACATGTGCGAGGTCTGGTCGACCATCACGGTGAAGTCGGTGACCGCGGGGGAGTACACCGCGCCACCCGCGCACGGCCCCATGACCAGCGAGATCTGCGGGATAACGCCCGAGGCGCGCACGTTGCGGAAGAAGATCTCGCCGTACAGCCCGAGCGAGACCACGCCCTCCTGGATCCGCGCCCCGCCGGAGTCGTTGATGCCGATGACCGGGCAGCCGATCTTCATCGCCAGGTCCATCACCTTGACGATCTTCTCGCCGAACACCTCGCCCAGCGACCCGCCGAACACCGTGAAGTCCTGCGCGAACACGCACACCTGGCGCCCGTCCACGGTGCCGTAGCCGGTGACCACGCCGTCGCCGTAGGGCCGGTTGCGCTCCTGCCCGAAGGTCGTCGACCGGTGCCGCGCCAGCTCGTCCAGCTCCACGAACGAGCCCTCGTCCAGCAGCATCCCGATCCGCTCACGCGCGGTCTTCTTCCCCCGCGCATGCTGCTTCTCCACGGCCCGCGCGGACCCCGCGTGCACCGCCTCCTCGACCCGCCGCTCGAAGTCGGCAAGCTTGCCCGCCGTGCTCCGCCCACCCACCTGGCCACTCTTCCCTGGCACCGTAGTAGTCACGCCCCGGACTCTATATCTCCCCTGAACCCCCGTTCAGTCACCTACACCACACCCCCCGCTCTTTCCGCCGATCTTGCGTGGACTGTGGGTACGACACGCACATGTCGGACGAATGGGCAACACTTCGTGCAAGATCGTCGTGATCAGGTGGCGGATCGGCTTGTCGTTTCGTCCTGTTCGGGCGAATCGTTGAATTTCGTGTGACGACGTTGTTCGGGGTGTTGCTGCTGGTGGGCGGCTTCACGGTGCTCGCCGTGGTGCGGCCGTGGCAGTCGCGGGACCGGGGGCGGAGGGCGCGGCGCGAGAGCTCGCCCGTAGCCTCGCCGCCCTCCCGCCCGCGCCCGGGGCCGGGCCGGGCCAGGGTTGGGGCCGGGGCGGGCGCCGCTTCGGCTTCTCCGGCTTCTCCGGCTTCTCCGGCTTCTCCGGCTTCTCCGGCTTCTTCGACGTCCTCGGCGCGGCGGCCGCGGCCGGTGTCCGCGCCGCGCGGCGGCGACGGGGGCGCGACCGGGTCGGTCGGCCACGCCGCAGGTCGGGTGAGCGCCGTCGTGGCGGCCGACGGGTCCGGGAACGGGCAGGACGGATCCGGGAGCGGCCAGGACGGGTCCGGGAGCAGGCAGGGCGCGCCGGTGATCGCGTTGCGGCCGCGACCGGGCGCACGCCGGGCCGAGGAGCGGGCCGAGCACGGGTCGGCCCGCCACCATCGTGTCGAGACCATCCAGCGCGTGCGGCGCGTGGCCGACGACAGCGGCGACACCGAGATCGTCCTGCCGGACTGGCTCGGCCCGGTGTCCGAGCCGGACGCCGGCTCCGCCCCGCTGCGCGCCCGACAGGCAGGCTGACGCCTGGAGCCGCGAGCGCGGCCGCCCGGTGGAGGTGGTGCCGGTCGAGCGTTTCGCCGGCTTGCCGATGAGCCCCGCTCACCTTCGACGAACCGTGGGAGTGAGCGGCCGGGGGCCGCTAGTCTCCTGCTGTGGAGACGAACAGGCCCCCACTGGACCGGGACCGGCTGTCGGCGCTGCCGGGCTGGCAGGTCGAGGTGCGCGACGAGACCGGGTCGACGAACGCGGACGTGGCCGCCGCCGCCCGCGACGGCGCCGCCGCGGGACTCGTCGTGGCGGCCGAGACGCAGACCGCGGGACGCGGCCGGCTGGGTCGCGACTGGCAGTCGCCGCCGCGCGCCGGACTGGCCATGTCCGTGCTGCTCAAACCCGCCCCCGACGTCTCCCGCTGGGGCTGGCTCCCGCTGCTGGCGGGCGTCGCGCTCGCCGAGGCGGTACGCGGCGTGACCGGGCTGGAGCCCGTGCTCAAGTGGCCGAACGACCTGCTGCTGGGCGGGCGCAAGTGCGCCGGGCTGCTGGCCGAGGTGCCCCTGCCCGGCGTGCTGGTGATCGGCATCGGTCTGAACGTGACCCTGGCGGAGGACGAGCTGCCGATCACCCCGACCGGCCTGCCGGCGACTTCGCTGCTGCTCGCCGGGGCGTCCGAGCTGGACCGCACCGAGCTGACGGCCGCGCTGCTGGCGCGGCTGGGCGAGCGCTACGCGGACTGGGAGCGGGCCGGGGGTGACCCGGACAAGAGCGGGCTCCGCGACGCGTACCTTCGCATCTGCGGCACCCTGGGCCGCCAGGTGTCGGTGATCCTGCCCGGCGGCGAGACGGATCTGACCGGGGAGGCCGTGACGGTGGACGCCGACGGCCGCCTCGTGGTGCGCACCGTGACCGGCGACCGCCCCGTCGCCGCCGGCGACGTCGTCCACCTCCGCTGACCCCGCGCAGCCGCCGCGGTCTGCCCGCTCGCCCACGCGCCTGGCGGCCGCACCAAGATCATTCGACTTGCCTGGCAACGGGGCGTATGCGCGTTCAAGATACGCCCATGTGCCAGGCAAATCGGATGATCTCCGGCGGGGCGGGCGGGGTGGGAGACCGATAGGTGACGCGCTACCGACGGTGGATGGTATGGCGTCGCATCGTGGAACTACCCTGCTCGCGGACAATCGTGCGGTTTGATCGCAGGCGAATACGAGGAGGCACGGATGGCGTTCCCTGAGGACGTGTTGACCGCGGACGAGCGCGTGGTGCTCGATCTGCACCCGCACTGGAAGGCCATGATCCGCCCGGTGACGGTGCTGGTGCTGGCGATCGCGGCGGTCGTCGCGGCGCTGATCATGCTCGACAACGAGATCCTGGTCTACATCGTGGCCGGGCTGGCGCTGATCGCGGTGGCGTGGCTGTCGTTCTGGCCGTGGCTGGTCTGGCGCACGACGCACTACGTGCTGACCAACGAGCGGGTGCTGCTGCAGACGGGCGTGTTCTCGCGCGACCGCCGGGACATCCCGCTGTCGCGGGTCAACGACCACTCGATGAGCCAGAAGTTCATCGAGCGGCTGCTCGGCTGCGGCACGCTGACCATCGAGTCGGCGGGCGAGCGCGGCCAGTCCGTGCTCAACGACATCCCGCACGTGGAGAAGGTGCAGACCACGCTGTACGAGCTGGTCGAGGCCGACCGCGACGCGCACTCGTACAACGACAGCGAGCGGCCCGCGCCGCCGGCGCAGACCGCTCGGGTCGAAGAGAAGCAGTAACGGCTACCGCTCTGGACGCGGCTTGGTCCGCGTGAGCTCCTCGGCGAGCTGAGCGTCCGAGAAGCGCGCGTCGGTGAACTCCGCGTCCAGGGCGGCCAGCTGCTCGGCAGCGGTGCGCTCGGCGGCGAACTCGGCCTCGAGCGGGGCGGTGAGCCGGGTGAAGTCGTCGCTGCGCAGCTGCGCGGGCACCGGCACCCCGGCCAGCGCGCTCGCGGCGGCCTCGGCGTCCACCAGCTCGTCGACGTCGTCCACGTGCACGTGCGCCGGGCCGAAGTCGGCGTCCACGCCGCCCGCGGGCACCGCGACCTGGTTGGCCGGGGCGAACACGAAGGTGCGGTACGTGTAGAAGCGGAAGATCGTGCCCAGCACCAGGCCGAGGAACTTCGCCGCGTTGATGGCGAGCAGGCCGTGCAGGCCCAGGGCATACTTGGTGGCGCCCATGATGGCCAGCTCGATGGCCAGGCCCGCGGCGTTGAACAGCACGAACAGCAGGAACTCGCGGCCCATGGCCTGGCTGGACCGGCCCTTGTAGGTCCAGTGCCGGTTCATCAGGTAGGACGCGACCATCGCCACGATGGTGGCGACCACGTTGGCCTTGAGCTGGCCGCTCGGGAAGACGGTCAGCACCAGCGCGTTCAGCACCACGAAGTTGACGACGGTGTTGACGCCGCCGACGATGGCGAACTTCAGCGCCTCCGGACCGAGATTGCGGAGGCGTTGCGGCAGCAGTCGATCGAGCAGCGTCAGGTCAGGGTGCACTGGGTCACCTTACGTGAGTCGGCGCGGACAGGTCGGCAACGCAACTCCGAATGCAAGCCAACTCACCCTGCCTGAGCACGGGCGGGCTCGCCGACGGTGGCGCCGGAGAAGACGAAGCGGCGGTACGCCCAGAACCGAAACACGCTGGCGATACCGGTGCCGACCAGCATCTTCGCGACGTTGTCCGCGAGCCGGGTCTGGAAGATCTGCGGCCACACGCCGCCCAGCACGTCGTGGCTGAGCCACACCACGGCCAGCGTGATGCCCAGGCCGACCAGGTTGAAGAAGAAGTAGAGCAGGTACTCCCGGGTGAGGCTGGAGCGCTCGCGGTCGCGCCAGGTCCAGAACCGGTTGCCGACGAAGGCGCCGGTCGCCGCGACCACGGTGGAGATCACCGCGGCGGTCAGCGTGCCGGTGGCCGACAGCAGCAGGTTGAAGACGACGAGATCGACGACGTACGCGGCGCCGCCGACCACGCCGAACTTGCTGAGTTCGGTGAGCAGATGCCGGAACCGCTCGACCAGCCGCAGCGGCGCTGCCGCGGCAGGTGACGGGGCCGGTGGCGTGGGGGTCACCAGGCGAGCCTACCGTGTCGCGGCATCGGCGCCCTTTCCGCGCGGTGGCCCGGTGACCACCGCGACCAGCCCGACCTCCAGCGGATCGCCGCCGGTGCGCAGCTCGGCGACCCCTCCCGCGGGCACCTTCGCGTCCGCCCAGAGCACGTCCAGGCCGGGCGTACGCCATACGCAGCGCCCGGGGGCGGTGGCGCAGGCCAGCGCGGCGGCCCCGGCGTTGCGGCCACCGGCGAGGTTGCCCGGCTCACCCGCGGCGGTGCCGCCGATCAGCAGCTCGTCGCCGGTCAGCGCCAGATCGCCGTCCCACAGCGCGAGGCCCACCCGCACCCGGCCGCCGCCGCCCAGCCCCACGGTCGCCGGGACGTCGCCGCGCCCGCCGCCGGGGCCGAGGTAGACCGCGGCCTCGCCGCGCGGCGCGCTGGAGTGCGCGTACACCACGGCCAGGGTCCAGCCCGCGAACTGGCTGCGGCCCTGCTGCAGGGACGCGGCGGGCGCGGCCAGCCACCAGTCGCCGCCCTCCCGCACCAACTTCGTCACGTCGGCGAAGCCCTGGCTGAACGCCGCGCCCGACTCGGCGTGCCCGGCCCGCACCCGCACCGGCAGCCAGCCGCCGGTGGGGCCGTGCAGCGCCACCAGCTCCGGCAGCCGCGGACCGGAGGCGGCTACGATCAGCCCCGCCCAGCGCACCTTGGCGCCGTCCGGCACGACCAGGCGGGTGCCGGAGGCGGCCTTCTCCCCGGCCAGCTCCTCGATCGGGCCCTTCGGGCCGGGCGGGCCCTCCGGGTCGTCCAGGCCGCCGGGCGCGGCGGGCTCGCCCGGGGCGGGCAGCAGCGGCGCCATCGGCAGCAGGTTGTTGTCCCCGGACACCAGGCACAGCGGGCGCGGCGTGCACGACAGCAGCACGTTGCCCGCGAGCGCCGCGCCCACCCGGCCGGTCGCGGCATGGCCCAGGCGCAGCCCGGCGGGCGCCACCGGCACCCGCAACACCGACTCCGAGCGCCGCTGGCCGTACGCCGCGGACACGGTGACCTGCTGGAACCCGCTGACCGCGGGGTCGGCGAGCACCGGCAGCCGGGCCACCGAGCGGGCGCCCCTTCCCCAGCGCGCCCGCTCGCAGAGCGCACCGGCGGCGGTCGCCTCGCACTGCCAGCCGTCCCCGGCACCCGTCCCGGCCAGCCGCATCCCGGCCGGCAGCGTCACCTCTATCCGCACCCCGCCCGGCGCGGGCGGCGCTGCGGCATCCGGCGACGCCGACGGCGCGGGGGCGTCACCAGGCTCCGGCGTGGTCGTCGCCGCGGCGGACCCGCGCCACGCGGCGTGCCCAGCCTTACCGACGGCCTGCGTCCCTACCCGGACTCCGGCGGGCACGGCCAGATGCTCCGGCTCGGCCTCGTCCGAGGACTCATCGTCGGCGGGGGCGCGTAGCGCGATGGGCAGCGTGCCGGGCCTGCCCGCGACCAGGTCGACGTCGGCGTAGTCGGGCTCGGCCACGTCGGGCGCGGGCTCGGCCACGGGTGCCAGGGCGGGCGGCGGTGCGGCCGGTGGCACGACGGCCGGCGGCGGCGCGGCGGCCGGTGGCACCGCTGCCGGGGGCAGCCCGACCGCCTGCCGGCTCGGGCCCGGCGGCGCCGGGGAGGTACGCGTCGCGGACGCGACCGCGGTCGGCGGGGGGACCTGCGGCGCGGGCGCGTACACGGGCGGCGCGGCGGGCGCCGGGACCGGGATGGCGCGCGGCGGCGCGGTGGTGGGCGGGGCGGCCATGCTCACGAAGACGGCGACCCCGGCCACCGCCGCGATGCCGACGCCGGTGCCCGCGACGAGGTTCATCGCACCGAACCGGGCGAGCAGCCGGCCGGGCGCGGCCGCCAGCCACCGCCCGGCGGCGACGGCCAGGCCCGCCGGCGCGGTGAGCCAGGCGCCCGTGGTCTCCCGGAGCTGCGGCCACCACAGCGCGAACATCCCCCAGGCGGTGGCCAGCCAGCCGCCCAGGGCGAGCCTGCCGCCGCCCGCCAGGTACGCGGGCGCGGCCGCGCCCAGTAACAGGGGGGCGATCACCCCGCGCAGGCCCGCGTTCTCCTCGGTGAGCTCGCGGTGCAGCCGCCGGCACTCGGCGCAGGTGGACAGGTGCTCGTCGACCTTGGCGCGGTCGCGCCGGGCGAGCGCCGCACGGACGTACCCCGCCAGGTGCGACCCGGTCCAGTGGCAGCGCGGGTTGCCGGTGAGCGCGATGTGCTCCTGCAGGTACATCTGGCGCAGCCGCTCCCGGGCCCGGTAGGCCAGCGCCGCGACGCCGTTGGGCGTGAGCCCGAGCAGCGGGGCGATCTGGGCGGGGCTCTCGCCCTCGACCTCGGTGTGCCAGAGCACGGCCCGCCAGCGCTCGGGCAGCCGCGCGAACGCGCGTGCCGCGTACGACGCCTCCAGCCGGGTGATGGTCGGGTCGTCGGTCGGCTCGGCGGTCTCGTAGCGGGTGAGGTCGTCGGTGAGCTCGACGCGCTTGTCGCGCCGGGCCCGGTCGTACCGGGTGTGCCGCATGGTGGTCAGCAGGTAGGCCCGGAACGCGTTGTCGGGGCCGCCGCCGCTGCGCAGCATGGCGAACACCTTGGCGAAGGTGTCGGCGATCAGGTCGTCGGCGTCGGCCTGGCCGTCGCTGAGCACCCGGGCCAGCCGCCTCGCCGACTCCAGGTGGCGCTCGTAGAGCAGACCGAACGCGTCGGTGTCGCCCCCTCGCACGAGTGAGATGAGTTGTGGATCGCTCTGCGGTTCGCTGAGCTGGTCCTGGGCAGGGTCGAACCCACTGGTCACTGCGGCCTCCGGGGGGAATGTCACGGTTACGCCCGCTGCTAGGGACGTTAGACCAATCACCCGATTTGCGGAATATGCCCAAACCATGATGAAGTCGCGATGGCCGCGTTCGCCCGTGCCGGAAACGGGTAGGGAATGGGGAGTGATCGGGCTCGCACGCGTCGAGGCAGTCGCGCGACGCGCTTGCGACCAAGATCAAACAAAGGGTTTGCGGAAACGTGCGCGTTTGGCCGAAGAATCGTGCGCGTGGAAGCAGCCGGACCGACGCTTGTGCACTTATTCACAAGGCGGGAGGGGTCTCGGGCAACAAACCGGGCTTAGTCTGAGGCCACATCCCGGACGACTCGCGGCCACCCGGCCGTCGTCAGTCGTATCCGTCGGTCAAAGACGACCACGAGGAGAACTTCCATGACCGCGCCGGCAGTCACCGCAGGGCTTGACCAGCATCCGACCTCGCACCCCAAGCTGCTCGCCTGGGTGCGCCAAGTCGCCGAGCTCACCACGCCGGACAGCATCGTGTGGTGCGACGGCTCCGAGGACGAGTGGACGCGCCTCACGGCGCAGCTCGTCGACGCGGGAAGCCTGGTCCGCCTCGACCCGGTGAAGCGGCCCAACTCCTTCTGGGCGCGCACCGACCCGTCGGACGTGGCCCGCGTCGAGGAGCGGACCTTCATCTGCTCCGTGGACGAGGCCGACGCCGGCCCGACCAACAACTGGATGGCCCCGGCCGAGATGAAGCAGCTCATGACCGAGCTGTACCGGGGCTGCATGCGCGGCCGCACCATGTACGTGATCCCGTTCTGCATGGGCCCGCTCAACGCGGAGAACCCCATGTTCGGCGTCGAGATCACCGACTCGGCGTACGTCGTCGCCAGCATGCGGATCATGACCCGGATGGGCACCCAGGTGCTCGAGGCGATGGGTGAGGACGCGGAGTTCGTGCCCGCGCTGCACTCGGTCGGCGCGCCGCTGGAGCCCGGCCAGGCCGACGTGCCGTGGCCCTGCTCGACCACCAAGTACATCTCCCACTTCCCGGAGACCCGGGAGATCTGGTCGTTCGGCTCCGGCTACGGCGGCAACTCGCTGCTGGGCAAGAAGTGCTACTCGCTGCGCATCGCCAGCGTGATGGGCCGTGACGAGGGCTGGCTCGCCGAGCACATGCTGATCCTCAAGCTGACCAGCCCGGCGGGCAAGGTGCACTACATCGCCGCCGCGTTCCCGTCGGCCTGCGGCAAGACCAACCTGGCCATGCTGGAGCCGACCATCCCGGGCTGGAAGGTCGAGACCCTGGGCGACGACATCGCCTGGATGCGCTTTGGTGAGGACGGCCGCCTGTACGCGGTGAACCCCGAGTACGGCCTGTTCGGCGTCGCGCCCGGCACGGACTGGAAGACCAACCCCAACGCGATGCGCACGCTCGCCGCGGGCAACTCGCTGTTCACCAACGTGGCCCGCACCGACGACGGCGACATCTGGTGGGAGGGCATGGGCGAGCCCCCGGCCCACCTGACCGACTGGCACGGCAACGACTGGACCCCGGACTCCGACCAGGTCTCCAGCCACCCGAACTCGCGCTTCTGCACCCCGATCACGCAGTGCCCGATCCTGGCGCCGGAGTACGACGACCCGAAGGGCGTGCCGATCTCGGCGATCCTCTTCGGCGGCCGCCGCAAGACCACGATCCCGCTCGTCAGCCAGGCCCGCGACTGGGTGCACGGCGTGTTCCAGGGCGCGACCCTGTCCAGCGAGACCACGGCCGCCGCGGTCGGCCAGGTCGGCGTGGTGCGCCGCGACCCGATGGCGATGCTGCCGTTCATCGGCTACCACGCCGGCGACTACTTCCGGCACTGGATCGCGATGGGCAAGGGGCTCGACGGCAACGCCGACAAGCTGCCGGCGATCTTCTACGTCAACTGGTTCCGCCGCGGTGACGACGGCCGGTTCCTGTGGCCCGGGTTCGGCGAGAACTCCCGCGTCCTCAAGTGGGTCGTGGAGCGCCTGGAGGGTGAGGCCGGCGCGGTCGAGACCCCCGTCGGCTTCGTCCCCCGCGCCGAGGACCTCGACCTCACCGGCCTGGAGCAGCCCGCCGAGGACGTCGCCCTCGCTCTCGAGGTCCGCAAGGACGAGTGGGCCGCCGAGATCCCGCAGATCACCGAGTGGTTCGACAAGTTCGGCGACAAGCTCCCCGCGGTCCTGTGGGCCGAGCTAGACGCCCTCAAGTCCCGCCTCGGCGTCACCGAGTAGCCGCCCCCTGTCCGTCGATCTTGCGCGAACTGTGGGGATGACACGCCCCAACCGGGCAAATCCCTAACAGTTCGCGCAAGATCGTCGCGATCTTGACGCAGCCCCGTCACCCGTTAACACGGGAGGCGGGGCTGCGGGCATGATGGGAGCGTGCAGATCTCGGCTAGAGGCGACTACGCGGTACGGGCCACGCTTGAGCTGGCCAATGCGTACCCGGCCACCATCTCGGCGCAGGCGCTCGCGGACGCCCAGGGCCTGCCCCGCAAGTTCCTCGAGGCCGTGCTCGCGGACCTGCGGCGCAGCGGGGTGATCCACGCGGTGCGCGGCGCCGACGGGGGGTACAGCCTCAGCATGCCGCCGTCCGAGGTCACCATCGGCATGGTGCTGCGGGCGGTCGACGGCCCGCTGGCCGGGGTGCGCGGGCACCGGCCCGAGCAGACCAGCTATACGGGCACCTCCTCCCACCTCCCGCTGGTCTGGGTCGCCGTACGGTCCGCGGTGCGCAGCGTGGTGGACGAGGTGACCCTGGCCCAGGCCGTGACCGGCCAGCTGCCGGAGGCGGTCCGTGATCTGACCACGGCTCCGGACGCCTGGCAGCCGCGCTGATCCGCCCCGGCGGAGTTAGGCTGCCCAGGATGAAACTCCGCGACCTCGTCTACTCCGTGTACGAACGCCGCCTGAAGGCGTTGCTGGCCGACCAACCGCGTCCCCGACACGTCGGCGTGGTCACCGACGGCAACCGGCGCTGGGCGCGGGAGATGGGCTACGTCGACCCCAACGACGGCCACCGGGTCGGCGCGGCGCGCATCAAGGAGCTGCTGAGCTGGTGCGACGAGGCCGGCATCGCGCACGTCACGCTGTACCTGCTGGCCACCGACAACCTGCGCCGCCCGGCCGCGGAGCTGGACCCGCTGGTGCAGATCATCGTGGACCTGGCCACCGAGCTGGCCGAGGACGGCAACCCGTGGCAGCTGCGCATGGTGGGCGCGCTGGACCTGCTGCCCGCCGAGCCGGCGGCGGCGCTCAAGGCCGCGCAGGAGCGCACGGCGGGCCGCCGCGGCGGTGCGAACGTCAACTTCGCGGTCGGGTACACCGGCCGGCGGGAGATCGCCGACGCGGTCCGGTCCCTGCTCCAGGAGCACGTCCGGGCGGGCACGACGCTGGAGGAGGTGGCCGAGCAGCTCGACGTCGAGCACATCGCCGAGCATCTCTACACCCGCGGCCAGCCCGACCCCGATCTGATCATCCGCACCAGCGGCGAGCAGCGGCTGTCCGGGTTCCTGCTGTGGCAGTCGGCGCACTCGGAGTTCTACTTCTGCGAGCTGAACTGGCCGGACTTCCGGCACGTCGACTTCCTGCGCGCGCTGCGGGCGTACGCCGGCCGCCAGCGCCGCTTCGGCGCCTGACCGGCTCGATCGCCGGGGTCCGATTTATTCCCTCTCCCACCTGCGCTCACGTTGAGAATGTGACCTGTTTCACGATCCACGTGATGGAGTTGGCACCGTACCGTCATCGACGGCAGGGTCCCTGAACAGCACCTTCTCCCCCAAGGTGCGGCACCCCCAACGAAGGGACCGACTCGTGTCGACACCCCGTCATGCCCTGCCCCGGAACCGCCCGGCGCTCGTGCGCCTGCTGGCCGTCCACTCCCGAAAGATCGCGCTCGGCGTGCTCTGCGCCGGTGTGCTCGGCGCCGCGACGTACCAGGTCGTGGCGAGCGCCGGCCCGGACACCCCCGCCACCGACCTCGCCGCGGCCCGCGCCGCCGCCGCCGAAGCGGCCAACCGCGACTACCTGCGCGCCACGCCGTCGCCGAGCCTGAGCGCCGTGCCGACGCCCAGCGCGAGCCCGAGCCCCTCGCCGACCCGCACCGCCAGGCGCGCCCCGGCCTCGGCGAAGCCGACGGCCAAGCGCACGACCACCACGTCGACGCCCACCTCCTGCAAGAGCTACAGCGGCAACCAGCTGACCGCGTGCAAGCTGCTGCCCAGCTTCGGCTTCGGGTACAGCCAGATGGTCCCGCTGGTCAAGCTGTGGCAGCACGAGAGCGGGTGGAACCACAAGGCGGAGAACTCCGGCTCCGGCGCGTACGGCATCCCGCAGGCGCTGCCCGGCGACAAGATGGCGAAGTTCGGCGACGACTGGCGCACCAATCCGGCCACTCAGATCAAGTGGGGCCTGGACTACATCAAGAACCGCTACGACACGCCGGCCGGCGCCTGGAATCACTTCCAGGACAACAACTGGTACTGACCTGCTCTACGCACGGTGACCAGTCCCCACTCGGGTGACCGCCCTCGGGCATCATCCGAGTGGGTGATGGCCGGATCGGCGGTTCGTCTGGCAGATAGTAAAGACATGCTGGCCAAACGGGTTTTCTGCGGTTAGCGTGAGTCATGGTCGATGTCCCGATACGAACGTACGTACTCGACACCTCCGTGCTGCTGGCTGATCCGGCTGCGATCCGCCGCTTCTCCGAGCACAACGTCGTGCTGCCGCTCGTGGTCATCTCCGAGCTGGAGGGCAAGCGGCACCACCCGGAACTCGGCTGGTTCGCCAGGCAGTCCCTGCGACTGCTCGACGACCTGCGGGTACGGCACGGAAGGCTGGACGTACCACTGCCGGTGAACGACGCCGGCGGGACGCTGCGGGTGGAGCTCAACCACACCGATCCGCAGCTCCTCCCGAGCGGCTTCCGCAATGACACGAACGACGCGCGGATCCTGTCCGTGGCGCTCGGTCTGGCGGCCGACGGGCAGCAGGTGACCCTGGTCAGCAAGGACATGCCGCTGCGGGTGAAGGCCGCCGCGGTGGGTCTGGCCGCTGACGAGTACCGACATGACCAGGCCGTGGACCCGACGTGGTCCGGCCTGGTGGAGCTGGACCTGTCGGACGCCGACATGTCCGCGCTCTACGCCGGTGAGGGCATCGACCTGGGCGAGGCGGCGGGGCTGCCGGTCCATACGGGACTCATCCTGCACGCGGGGCGTGGTTCGGCGCTCGGCCGCGTGCAGACCGACAAGACGGTGCGGCTGGTCCGCGGCGACCGGGAGGCGTTCGGCCTGCGCGGCCGCTCGGCGGAGCAGCGCATCGCGCTCGACCTGCTGCTCGACGACAGCATCGGCATCGTGTCGCTGGGTGGCCGGGCGGGCACCGGCAAGTCGGCGCTGGCCCTGTGCGCGGGCCTGGAGCAGGTGATGGAGCGCGGCAAGCACAAGAAGGTCATCGTGTTCCGCCCGCTCTACGCGGTCGGCGGGCAGGAGCTCGGCTACCTGCCCGGCACCGAGGCGGAGAAGATGTCGCCGTGGGCGCAGGCGGTGTTCGACACGCTCGGCGCGCTGGTGCACGACAACGTACGCGACGAGGTGCTGCACCGCGGCATGCTCGAGGTGCTGCCGCTGACCCACATCCGGGGCCGCAGCCTGCACGACGCGTTCGTCATCGTGGACGAGGCGCAGTCCCTGGAGCGCGGCGTGCTGCTCACGGTGCTGTCGCGGATCGGCGCCGGGTCGCGGGTGGTGCTCACCCACGACGTGGCGCAGCGGGACAACCTGCGGGTAGGCCGCCACGACGGGGTCACCGCGGTCATCGAGACGCTCAAGGGGCACCCGCTCTTCGCGCACGTGACGCTGACGCGGTCCGAGCGCTCCGCCATCGCCGAAGTCGTGACCGACCTGCTGGAGGAGTAGGTTTCGCCCTGATTGGATGATGTTTGGGGTGTGACCGGGGTAACAGTCGCCCATCCGGACGACGACAAACCCCGGTCCACTGCGTAAGGGTGGGATCGAGCGCTCCGCGACACGGCTGCCGTGTCGCCCGGCGTGAGCGCTCCCGGACCGTCCATCCCCGACCCCCGGGCGGACGAACGGAGCACGGCCCGTACGGCGCAGCCCCAGGTGGCGCGCAGTGGCCGCAGGCGCTCCGCCGGAAACCCCCGCCGCCGAGAGGATCCGCTGTGCCCCGGCAACGCCGAGCCCACCGTCGGGCCCGCCCCGCGACCGGACGGTACGCCGTGCGTGCCGTCGCCGTCCTGACCCTCGTCGCCGGCGTGGCCGGCGCGCTGCGGCTCGACGACGGCGCGCGCTGGCAGCAGGACAGCATCGCCGCCGGTCACCAGGCCCAGATCATCGCCCGCGCCGAGTCGGCCGCGCTCACCCTGCAGCAGCACGAGCTGCAGCAGGACGCCAAGGCGCGCGCCGCGGCCGAGGCCAAGGCCGCCGCCGCCCGCGCCGCCGCGGTGGACCGCGAGGCCAGCCGCCGCGGCGCCGACCGCACCGTCAACTTCGGGCCCATCCCGAGCAGCTGCAAGGAGTTCAGCGGCAACCGCGCGATCGGCTGCGCGCTCGTGCTCAGCGCCGGCTACGACCTCACCCAGATGGCCTGCCTGAACAAGCTGTGGACCCGGGAGTCCGGCTGGAACCACAAGGCCGAGAACAAGAGCTCCGGGGCGTACGGCATCCCGCAGGCGCTGCCCGGCACGAAGATGGCGAAGTTCGGCGACGACTGGCGGACCAACCCGGCCACGCAGATCAAGTGGGGCCTGGAGTACATCAAGAACCGCTACAAGAACCCCTGCGGCGCCTGGCAGCAGTCCGAGGAAGAGGGCTGGTACTGACGTAGGACGAAGCGCCGCCCCACACCGGGGCGGCGCTTCGTCTGTGCGTGCTCAGGGTGACGTGGTGGCGCTGGTGTGCTCCTGGGCGAGCCGGCGCAGCGCGGTGAGCATGGCCTCGCCGAGGACGGTGCCGGTGACGACGCCCTCGACCATCCCGGCCCGGTCGCCGCGGGCCAGCACCAGGCCGACCTCCCGCCGGGCGAGCTGCTCGACCGCCTCCGCGTATCCGTCGAGCAGCGTCAGCATGTCCTCCTGGCCCAGCTCGCGCAGCGCGGCGATGGCGTCGGCGAGCTGGTCGAGGGCGGGTGCCCGGTCGTGCACGTGCCAGCCGCGGGCCGCCACCAGCCGGGCGGCCTCGGCGCGGGCCGCGAGCCAGCCGGCGGTGCCGCGATCGGCGCGGGAGACCCCCGCGATGGCCTCGTGCGCGCAGCCGAGCAGGTGGTGCCCGGGCATGGCCGTGTCGTCGACGGCGTGCAGCACCTGCCGGACCCCGGCGACGCTCAGACCGCCGACGTCCATCAGGGCGCGGATCAGCCGCAACCGGCGCAGGTGGCTCTCGTCATAGTCGGCCTGGTTGCGGCCCATCGGGCGGCCGGGCGGCAGCAGGCCCTCCCGCAGATAGTACTTGACCGTGGGCAGCGAGACGCCGCTGATCCGGCTCAGTTCGGAGACTTTCATCGGTGTTGACGATACGCGATGGATAGCGGATAGTATTGCTATCTAGTTGGCGAGGGGGAGTCATGCCATCCGTGGTTCCGGGCCGCATGTCGGCTCACATCGAGGGGGACTTCGTGGTCTTCCTGATCGGGATGCGGTTCAACAAGCCGTGGAAGATCCACAAGTGGTGGGGTGCGTTCACCGCCATGCCGCGCATGCTGAAGGTCCTGTTCCAGCGGCCGGAGCTCGGCCTGCTCGGCGCGCAGACCGCGTTCACGGCGAGCGGTCCCGTGTCGATCCAGTACTGGCGCAGCGCCGAGCACCTGGAGGCGTTCGCCCGCAACGCCGCGCTGCCGCACCACCCGGCGTGGCGCGCGTTCAACAAGCTGGTCGGCGGCAACGGCGACGTCGGCATCTGGCACGAGACCTACCAGGTCAGCGCCGGCCGCTACGAGACCCTGTACGGCAACATGCCGCGCTTCGGGCTGGCCCGGGCCGGCGAGCACGTGCCGGTCGCCCGCAAGGGCGAGACCGCTGCGCAGCGGCGGGGCGCCGGAAACTAACGGACAAACCACGCAGAACGGCTAGTATCGGCATCACCGGTCGACGGGGGAGGATGCTGATGCGGGCGATCGCGCTGGTCATGGGTGTGGCGGCGATGGCACTGGCAACGGTGTCACCGTCGCCCGCCGCCGCGAAGCCGGCCGACCCGCCCCAGACCGAGGTGGTCGGCGGCGTGCGGGCCGGCGCCGGGGAGTTCCCCTGGATGGTCCGGCTGGACAACGGCTGCGCCGGCACCCTCATCCGCCCGCAGTACGTGCTCACCGCCGCTCACTGCGTCAGCCGCAGCGGGGCCAACTCGTCCATCGGCGTGACCGCCGGCTCGGCCGACCTGGGCTCGGACCGGACGATCGAGGTGGGCAGCAGCCGGGTGTGGCGGGCGCGCGGCTTCTTCGACGTGACCAGCGGCGACGACTGGGCCGTGATCAGGCTTTCCCGCCCGCTGGACCTGCCGGTGGTGGCGCTGCCCGTCAACGGCAGCCTGGACGGCGGGACGCTGACCGCGGTCGGCTGGGGTTCGACCCGCGAGGGCACCCGGGAGCAGCAGCGCTACCTGCGCAAGGTGCAGGTGCCGTTCGTCGGCGACGGGACCTGCCGGCAGATCTACCGCTCGCGCGGGTACGGCTTCACCGACTCCGACATGCTCTGCGCGGGCGACGTGCGGCACGGCGGCCGGGACAGCTGCCAGGGCGACTCCGGCGGGCCGCTGCTGCGCCGCGACGGCGCGCGCTGGGTGCAGGTGGGCATCGTCAGCTGGGGCGTGGGCTGCGGCCGGGCGGCGTACCCGGGCGTCTACACGCAGGTCTCCCACTTCGTTCCCGATATTCGCGCGGCCATTGAGGAGAGCGGCTCGCGCGGCTAGGTTCACCACATGAGCGATGTCGATGTTGCGATCATCGGCGCGGGTCCGACCGGGCTGTTCGCGGCGTACTACGCCGGGTTCCGCGGTCTGAGCACCGTCGTCGTGGACGCGCTGCCCGAGGCGGGCGGCCAGGTCACCGCGATGTACCCGGAGAAGATGATCTTCGACGTCGCCGGGTTCCCGGCGATCCGAGGACGCGAGCTGATCGCGAACCTGGTCGCCCAGGCGGGCGCCTTCAATCCCGGCTACCGGCTCGGCGTGCAGGCCGCGACCCTGGCGTACGACGACGGCAAGCCGGTGCTCGGCCTCGGCGACGGCACCGAGGTGCGCTGCGGCGCCGTCCTCATCACCGGCGGCCTGGGCTCGTTCACGCCCCGCCCGCTGCCCGCCGCGGCCGGGTTCACCGGCACCGGCATCGTGTTCTTCGTGCCCGACCCGACGTCGCTGGCCGGCAAGCACGTCGTGATCGTGGGCGGTGGCGACTCCGCGTTCGACTGGGCGCTGGCCCTGGCCGGGCTGGCCGCGAGCGTCACCCTGGTGCACCGGCGGGACAAGTTCCGGGCACACGCGTCCACCGTGGCGCGGGTCCGGGAGCTGCCGGTGCGTATCGAGGTCAACAGCCAGGTCACCAAGATCCTCGGCAGCGACAAGGTGGAGTCGATCGAGCTGAACGGCACCGAGGTGCTCCCGGCCGACGTGGTGGTGGCGGCGCTGGGCTTCACCGCCGACCTCGGCCCGCTGGCCATGTGGGGCCTGGCGCTGGACAAGCGGCACATCACCGTCGACTCGACCATGGCCACGAACCTGGCGCGCGTCTTCGCCGCCGGCGACATCGTGGAGTACCCGGGCAAGGTCCGGCTCATCGCGACCGGCTTCGGCGAGGCCGCGACGGCGGTCAACAACGCCGCCATCGTCATCGACCCGTCCGCGCATCTCTTCCCCGGCCACTCCTCCGAAGACGTCCCCTGACCCCCGCCATGATCATCCGACTTGCCAGGCAACTGGGCGTATCTTGAGCGCGCTTACGCCCATGTGCCTGGCAAGTCGAGCGATCATGGGCGGTGGTCAGACGAGTTGGAAGGCGCGCAGCTCGTCGAGGGTGGGCGGGTCGGCGCCGGGGCGGGTGCAGGTCAGGGCCGCGGCGTCGCACAGGTGGCGGAGCATCAGGCGCAGCGTCTCCGGGGCCAGCTCGCGGGCGAGCTGGTCGCGCAGGCGGCCGGCGTCGTGCAGCCAGGCCAGCAGGGCGCCCATCGCGGTGTCGCCCGCGCCGATGGTGTCGGTCATCGAGATCGCCGGGGCGGCCACGTTCACCTCGGCGTCGGCGGTCAGCGCCGTCGCGCCCGCGTCGCCGTGGGTCAGCACCAGCAGCCGCGGGCCGGCCGCCAGCCAGCGCCGCGCGGTCTCCATCGGGGGCACGTGAGGGTACGCGTGCGCGAGGTCGCCCTCGCTGGCGCGTACCAGATGGGACAGCTCGACCAGGCGCTCCAGCCGCACCAGCGAGTCGGGCCGGGCCAGCGCGACACTGCGCACGTTGGGGTCGAAGGTGATGGTGCACCGGTCACGGTGGCGCAGCGCCCAGCGCTCCAGCGCGTCCGCGCCCGGCGGCAGGAACGCGGCCAGCGACCCGATGTGGATGGTGCTGCCGTCGGGCAGGTCGGGCAGCTCGCGGTCGCGCCAGCCGAAGTCGGCGGCGCCGGCCAGCCAGAAGTCGTACAGCGCCTCGCCGTCCGCGCCGACCGTGGCCAGCGCCAGCGCCGACGGCTGCGACGTGGTCACCAGGTAGCGCGCGTCCACGCCGGACGAGGTGAGCCGGTTGCGGAACGCGGCGCCGAACGAGTCGCGCCCCAACCGGGCCGCCATCGCCACCGGCGCGCCGAGCCGGGCCGCCGCGAGGGCGGTGTTGGCAGGTCCGCCGCCCAGCGCGGCGCGCAGCAGACCCTCCCCGGCGGGGACGAGGTCCACGACGTTCTCTCCGGCTACGACGATCACCCGCATAGTGTGGCGGTCGCCTGCCGACCGGGCAATGCGTCACCCGTCACCGCGCGCCGCGGCTCCCCGGCCGTGCGGCGGTGTCACGCCAGCTTGGCGCGGGCCTGCCCGGCGCGGGAGATCATGTCCGCCCACTCGGCGTCCAGCGCGGCCAGCTCGTCGGCGTGCTCGCGGGCGAACGCGGCCAGCTCGCCCTGGGCCAGCGTCATCGCGCCGGTCCACGCCGGGGTCCGGCAGCCGGCGTCGGCGCGCACCGCGTCCTGCTGGTACGCGACGGCCTTCGGCATCAGCGAGGACTCCGGCCGCAGCGGCACCCCCGAGTCGTCGTGGAACTTCGCGGTCACCGCGGCGTGGAGCTCGCCGACCGTGCGCACGGGCAAGCCCCGCTGGCGCATGCAGGACGCGTAGTACTCCATGCGCGAGGCGACCTCCTGGTCGTCGCCGACCCGGCGCAGCATCGCCAGGAACTCGGCGTCCAGGTCGCCGCTGA
This sequence comes from Catellatospora sp. NPDC049609, assembly GCF_040675365.1. Lineage (NCBI taxonomy): Bacteria > Bacillati > Actinomycetota > Actinomycetes > Micromonosporales > Micromonosporaceae > Catellatospora > Catellatospora sp. NPDC049609. Next base: position 22,474 of record NZ_JBFAOU010000106.1, read on the forward strand.
GCGCGGGGGTGATCGTGTCCGGCTGGTCCTCGATCGGCGGCTCGCACATCAGCACGCTGTCGTCGTAGAGCCGCTGCTTGGCGGCCGACAGGCGGTCGTACGAGGGATCGTGCGCCACCGTGGCCGGCGGGACCTGCTCCAGCGTCTGCGGGACGAGCTCCAGCGCCTCCTGCGCGCCCGGGTCGACGATCGCGGACACCTCGGCGGGCAGCAGCAGCCGCGTCCGGCCCTGGTACGGGTCGGCGAACGGCGCGAGCGCGTACCGGAAGCCCGAGGAGGCCATGCACTCGCGGATCGGCTCCTGCCGTGCCACGTGCGCCAGCAGCAGCGCGGCCGTGCGCTGCTCGACCGAGCCCTGGATGCGCTCGTACATGGCGCGCAGGTCCCCGGCGACCACCGTGGCCTGCGCGGTGCTCAGCGACGACCGGCGGGTCGCCGCGGCGCAGGTGATCATGGCCAGCAGCGCGAGCCCGGCGGCCACGGCCACGTCGGCGCGCCGGCGCGCCCGGCCCGCCCCGGCGGGCTGCTGCGGGCGTGGGGCGTGCTGGACGGGATGAGCAGTCATCGTGATCCTCGGTGGCGTCGCGGCGCTCGGCGGCCCGGGCGTTGTCGAAGCCGGCGGACGGCGGTGGCGTCCCGGGGCGCGCCGTCTGAGCGGCGGCACACCGGACCAGCCTCGTTCGGGCGATCATGGCCGTCCGGTGGCGAGCGCTTCACGGCGGCACACCGGGACAGGCCGTTATCGCGACAAGGTCCACTCACGACTGCGCGGCGGGTTTCACCGTAGTCGTCACGCGAGCAGCGGGGCGTCGGCCTGTTCGGCGGACGGTCCCCCGGATCATCCGGTTCCGCCTAGCCCGCCGGGGCAGAAGTGATGCGGATACCTGACAGGTCCGTTGCGCGACCGCGCTGCCGGACGTGGCGGCCCGGGATCAGGCGAGGACCACGGCCCAGGCTCGGCCGGTGATGGCGGTCCGGCACGGGTGGTGGTCGCGGCTGGGCTCAGCCGGTGGTCGTACCGGATCAGGCGGTGATCGCGGTGGCGAGCGCGGTCAGGTCGGCGCCCTCGCCGACGAGCAGCGTGGTGGTGTTGCCCGCGGTGCGCAGCAGCGCGGTCCGGCCCTCCGGCGTGACGTGGCGCTGCCAGGTGACCGTGCCGATGGTGGTCTCGCCCTCGGCCTTCGCCTTGTCGCCGAGCTCCTTCTTGAGCAGCGTCTGCGCGTCGGACCGGGACTGCACCAGCTGGGCGCCCGCGCCGTCCGGGTCGAGGTAGCCGATCCGCAGCACGCCGTCGGTGTACTTGGCGGTGACGGTCTGCCAGCCCTCGGGCGCCGCGCCGGGCAGCGGCGCCAACGAGGCCCGCTGGGCGCTCTCGATCGCCGGTGCCGGGTCGACGGTCACCGCGGCGTCCCAGCCGTAGAACAGCCGGTAGCCCAGCACCAGCAGCAGCACGGGGATGAGCAGGACGCCGAGGGACAGCGCCATGTCCTTCGGGGTGCGCCCACCGGACGGCGGCGGCGTCTTCTCCTGCTCGGTCTCCACTGCGCTCACATACACCATCTTGACCGATGTCACAGGTCACACCGCACCCGGGGACCTGCCCCGACGGCACGGGTATGCGGTGACCCGAACGTGCGTTCAGGCCGCGGCATGACAGGATGCCATCAGGCCGATCGTAGGAGGAGCAGCCATGGCGACCCGTACTCCGCAGGATCTCGACCGGAACCTCGCGCTGGACCTCGTCCGGGTGACCGAGGCGGCGGCCATGGCCGCGGGTCGCTGGGTGGGGCGCGGCGACAAGGAGGGCGGCGACGGCGCGGCCGTCGACGCGATGCGCAAGCTGATCAACTCGTTGCCGATGTCCGGCACCGTGGTCATCGGCGAGGGCGAGAAGGACAACGCCCCGATGCTGTTCAACGGGGAGCGGGTCGGCGACGGCTCCGGCCCCGAGGTCGACGTCGCGGTGGACCCGATCGACGGCACCACGCTGATGAGCAAGGGCATGCCGAACGCGCTGGCCGTGCTGGCGGTCGCCGAGCGCGGCGCGATGTTCGACCCGAGCGCCGTGTTCTACATGGAGAAGCTGGTCGTCGGGCAGGAGGCGGCCGACGTCGTCGACATCACCGCCGGCTGGACCGAGAACCTGCGCCGCATCGCCAAGGCCAAGCGCGTACGCGTGTCCGACCTGACCGTGTGCATCCTCGACCGGCCCCGGCACGCCGACCTGGTCCGCGAGGTGCGCGAGGCGGGCGCCCGGATCAACTTCATCTCCGACGGCGACATCGCCGGGGCCATCGCCGCCGCGCGGGAGCAGTCGGAGGTCGACGTGCTGATGGGCATCGGCGGCACCCCGGAGGGCATCACCGCGGCCTGCGCGCTGAAGTGCCTGGGCGGCGTGATGCAGGGCCGGCTGTGGCCGCGCGACGAGGCCGAGCGCGAGAAGGCGATCGCCGCCGGGCACGACCTCGACCGCGTCCTCACCACCGACGACCTGGTGACCGGCGAGAACGTCTTCTTCGTGGCCACCGGTGTCACCTCCGGCGATCTGCTGCGGGGCGTCCGCTACCGCGACAACGGCGCGTACACCCAGTCGATCGTCATGCGCTCCAAGTCCGGCACCATCCGCGTGATCGACTCGTACCACCGCCTGGAGAAGCTGGCCGGCTACTCGATGATCGACTTCGCCTGACCCGGCCTGCCGGTTCCGCGCGGGATCGATCCTGCGCGACGAGCCTGTATCGCACTTTCCGTTGAGGGGCACCCACGCATCGCGCGGGTGCCCCTCGGCTGCTGTGCCAGGCACGCCGGCTTTGCTCTGCACACATATACGCACCGGCTTTGCTCTGCACACATATACGCACCGGCTTTGCTCTGCACACATATACGCACCGGCTTTGCTCTGCACACATATACGCACCGGCTTTGCTCTGCACACATATACGCACCGGCCTACCCGGTGCGATCTGCTGAACTGATGTCGTCGGGGGGCCACGGTTCGGCTGGATCCGATGTCGTGCCGGCTTGAACAGGGACGACGCAAGATCACCTTGCGGCGGTGGGCGGGCGACCCGCCGACGGGCGGCCGGGGCGGCACCGGCAGAGTGGGCGCGTGAAGATCTTCTGCACGGGCCGGATGTGAGCGCCGGGACGGGGCGGGCCGTCGGCGTCGGGCTGGCCGTGCTCGGCGGCGTGTGCCTGGCGCTGCAGTCGCGGGTCAACGGCGAGCTGGGCCGCCGCCTCGGCGACGGCATCGCCGCCGCGAGCGTGTCGTTCGGGGTGGGGCTGGTCGTGCTGCTGCTGGCGCTGCCCTGGATGTTCGGCAGCACGCGCCGCATCCTGGACGCCGTACGCTCCGGCGAGCTGCGCTGGTGGCAGTGCGTCGGCGGGGCCTGCGGCGCGTTCCTGGTGACCACGCAGGGGCTGACCGTGCCGCTGCTGGGCGTGTCGGTCTTCATCGTCGCGGTCGTCGCCGGGCAGTCCGCCTCCAGCCTGGCCGTGGACCGGCTCGGGGTGGGGCCGGGCGGGGTCCGGCCGGTGACGCGCAACCGCGCGATCGGCGCCGTGCTGTGCGTGGTCGCGGTGGTCGTCGCGGTCGGCGACAGCCTCGGCGACCCGCACGCGCTCGGGCTCGCCGCGCTGCCGCTGCTGGCCGGGGTCGCGGTGGCCTGGCAGCAGGGCGTCAACGGCCGTGTGGCGCGGGCCGCGGGCTCGCCCTGGCCCGCCACCCTGCTGAACTTCGCCGTCGGCTCGGTCGCGCTGCTGGTCGCACTCGCGATCGAGTCGGTGCTGCGCGGCGGCGGCCCGCCCGGTGCGTTCCCGGACGCGCCCTGGCTCTACGTGGGCGGCCCGCTCGGCATCGTGTTCATCGCGATCTCGGCGGCGGTGGTGCACCGGATCGGCGTACTGCTGCTGGGCCTCGGCATGATCGCCGGCCAGGTCCTCGGCGCGCTCGGCATCGACGCCGTCGCCCCCGGCACCGCCGGCCGCCCCGACCTGCTCACCATCACCGGCGCCCTGCTCACCCTGGTCGCGGTCCGCGTCGCCGCCCGCGGCTGACCGTCCTCGCGCGGCTGTCCCGCCTCGCGCCGCTGAACCGTCGCCCGCGGCTGGTCCGTCGCGTGCCGCGACGCGCTGCGCTGCGGGCGGTCATGTGCGTCGATCTTGCGCGAACTGTTAGGATATGCCCGTTTCGGGCGTGTCGTCAGACCTCCTGCTCGGGCACCTCGACGCGCAGCCGGACCCCGGCCTGGGCGGCGCGGGGCGCGAACGCCCGCTCGGCGGCCCGCACCAGCGCGAC